>NZ_JARDAK010000018.1:0-79246 GCF_056470645.1 Pseudoalteromonas sp. TP27
AGTAGGACATTACCAGGCTTCAAATTAAAGAAACCCGTTACAGCAATGTGACGGGTTTTTTGCTGTCTGGGATTTAGTAAATAGCCAAGACCCCATGCCGAACTCAGTAGTGAAACAAAACAGCTCGAAGGCGAGCCCCGGCCAAAGATAGTGTAGCATTTTCTATGTGAAAGTAGGACATTACCAGGCTTCAAATTGTAGAAAGCCCGGATCTAACGATTCGGGTTTTTTTACGTCTGAAGAAAAGTGAAATGCGTACAATTAATACACACTCGTCAACACCTAGCACGTAGGTCGAGCGAGCAAAGCGACTCCCGACGTTAAAATCACACCAAAATCACAACAAAACCCCTCAATATCTTTGCACGCCAATAAAGTAGCATTTGCTAAGTGACTCTCCACCGCTTTGTGCACCACGACATTCTACTGCGTAGCGCACCGACCTCATATTGTAGAGAGCCTGAATCTAACGATTCGGACTTTTTTACGTCTGCAGGAGAGTAATGTGTGAGTTATACCAACCCGCATAAATCTTTGATCAATTTAACGAATTAAATTGCACTATAACTTCGTTAAAAATTTTTTATTTAGAACAACTAGATACAAAAATTACTGCCTAGTTCTAGCGTAATTTTCTTAACGTTAAATAGACCCAATATATAAGCAGATTGGTATTATTATGATCTATTTAGTTATCAATTAAGCATTCTATTCAATTACATCTTTAATTGAGTAGAGATACCTCTAATAAAGTACTTAAGAAAGCTGTACTATTACAGGTGTTTTAAAATAACTATAACGAGAAAAATATGAAATTATTAACTGCAGTAACTCTAATACTTGCTTCATCGACAGCTTTTGCACGCCCTGCACCGCTAGTGTCTATTCCTACTCATGATACCTTTTTTAATAGTATTGCAGCACATTGCGGAAAAGCGTTTGAAGGTAAAGTAATGGTAGATAATGCGAAGGGGCCAAGTTCATTTGCAGATAAAAAACTGGTTATGCATGTACGTAAATGTACAGACAATGAGTTACAAGTACCGTTTCACGTAGGGGATGATGCATCACGTACCTGGATCATAACTAAAACAGGGAGTGGCTTGAGCTTAAAGCATGATCATCGCCATAAGGATGGTACTGATGATGCATCCACTATGTATGGTGGCCACACGCAGGATGCTGGCTTTGCACAAATGCAGTCGTTTCCTGCAGATCAATACTCTAAAGAGTTATTTGTTACACAAGGGATCGCTCAATCTGTAGGTAATACATGGCAAATGTATATTTACCCGGAAGTATTTACTTATCGATTAATTCGCCAAGGGCGTGAATTTAAGGTGGATTTTGATTTAACTAAACCAATTACTCCACCGATAGCGCCATGGGGTTATGAAAAATAAGTTTACTTTTCTTTTTTCTCGGGTACTTCACATTGCAGTAAAACATTTAATGGGGGTTGGTAAGCTCGTGGTTTAGTTGGAAAACGTTCGTATTCTTGTACGCCTTCTAGGACCTTTAACATAAAGGTTCTGCCACGACACAACCTATCTGCATGGCGCAGTAAAAACATACTTTGATTAGCGAAGTGTTTGTAATCGTCTGACTGTATTTCTATTTTATAGTTGTCTTCGCCAATTTTAGTTTGGTAGTAATGTACTTTATTATCAAAGTCGTATGATTTTTCTTTTTCGACAGTTTCGGCAAATACAGTGCCGATACTCGAAAGGGTCACCAATACGCTGCCAATAACTAAGCGTGGTGTATTTAATCCTTTCATAAAAATGTATCCTTTAATTTGCGAACTTAATACCCATTAACTACTCATATAAGTTCGATTTCTTTATCTTTAGTCTAACACCCAAAAAGGGATAATGTGATGTTCAAACAAATAAAGCAGCTTTTTGCTGTATTCGATGATCAGGAACCTAGTATAGAGCAGCATGATTTAAAAACAGCAGTTGCAGCATTGCTTATAGAGGTTATGCGTGCTGATACTAAGCTTGACCATCATGAACAACAAACCCTGACTGTAACCTTAAAAAAATACTTTAATTTAACAGATTCAGAAGTTGAAGAGCTAACCACTAACGCAGCAAGTAGTTTAGATGGCGCTATTGACTACTTTCAGTTTTCAAAACAAATTAATGAGCATTGTAGTGCAGTTCAGCGCATTGAAATAATAGAGCTACTATGGCGCTTGGCCTATGCTGATGGCGAAATAGATCCGCAAGAAGACTATGTAATACGTAAAGTAGCTGGGCTTTTATATGTAACGCATACAGACTTTATCGCCGCAAAAATAGCGGCGACAAAGTAATTAGTTATTTGGTAAGGCGTACTAAATTATTTTAATTTACTTGCAACGCTTACTAACTGATGAGCAAGGGCTGATACTTTTTCCGCTGTAACAGGTTCATTAATTTGGCCATTTTCATCAAGTAACGTGTGTACAGCGGGTATTGCAAGTTGATCTGCAAGTACTAACGACCCAATACCACTTAGTATATCGCGCACGTGATTTAAACCGCGTAACCCGCCAAGCCCGCCTGGGGATGCTGAAAATAAAGCGACTACTTTATTGCGAAAAGCTGGAACCGCACCTTGCTCTGTACGTGAGGCCCAATCAATAGCATTTTTAAGTGCAGCGGTAATGGAACCGTTGTACTCAGGACTTGCTAGTAAAATACCATCAGCTGCACGTAGTTTATCTTTTAAAAGTTGTACATCGCTTGGTGTACCTTGCGCTTCTATATCTTCGTTAAATAATGGAATATTCAATTCGTTTAGTTTTATTACTTCTACTTCAGCACCTGTTTGTAGAGCAAAACGCGCTGCTTCATTAATAATTTTTTGATTAAAGCTTTCTTGACGAAGACTTCCTGCTAGGGCGATAATTTTTGGTGCTGACATGTTAGAGACCTTTAAGTGTTTAAGTTTACAGCTCTAATGTAGCAAAATTTTGCTTGTAGAAAACCCCAATTAACGCAACACTTATGTGCGTAAATGCACATAAGTAAAAGGTAATTAGTATGGCGATTAAATTTGAAGATTGGCAAGACGTTAAAGTAGCGTTTGAAGTGGCGCGTTTAGGTACGTTAACGGCGGCCGCAGAAGAGCTTAATGTGCACCACAGCACAGTGCTTAGGCGAATTAATAATCTTGAAAAAAACTTAAATGCACGGCTTTTTCATCGTCACGCTCGTGGTTATAAAGTAACTGAAATAGGCACTAAATTATTTACAACAGCACAAACCATTCATAGTTCATTAGAGCAGTTACATAACGATATAGCAGCAGCCGACAGCACACTTAGAGGGAGTTTATTACTCACAACGGTAAGTGGCTTTATGGATGTGCTTGGTGATGTATGTGAGCAATTTCAGGCGCTACATCCACAGGTGCAGCTTGAGGTTATTTTAGAACAAAAAAGGTTAAGACTTGATCACGGACAAGCACATATTGCAGTGCGTGCAGGTCCAAGACCTGATGAGGGCGATTATATTGCTCAGCATTTGGCGCAGCTTTCGTCTGGCTTGTATGCTAATAAGCGTTACATCAATAAATATGGAATTCCTAAATCGTTAAGTGATTTACAACAACATAATTTTGTATCGGGTGTAGCGGGTTTTAATGTCCGCGTGCCTTATTTTGCGTGGGCTGATGAGCATATACCAGCATCGCAAATAAAGCTGCGAGTGTCTGAAACCGCAGAAGCGACTCGTGCAATAATTAAAGGGCTAGGCATTGGTGGATTACAGCATGACGTAGCGGCGCAATATTCTGATTTAGTACCTATATTACACAGTGAGTTAAGCTGGCCTACCGATGTATGGCTCGTCACGCATCACCTAGTACATCGCACTGCTAAAGTACAAGCTTTTGCAGGATTGTTGAAAGTACACTTTAGTAAGTTAGCTGCTAATCAATAGTTTTAGCAGCATTTTAGCTATTTTTTAAATGATTATAGTGTTTTTCTTACTTCTATCCCTAGGCGTTTAGCCAAGCGTACTAAGTTAGCTCTATCTAATTCAAGTACTCTTGCTGCTGCCGACCAGTTGTAGTTATGCTGCTTTAATTGCTCAGTAATTACGTTGTATTGCAACGATTCTACAGCTTGCTTTAAAGGTTGGTTGATTAAGGTGCTGGCTGTACCTTGCCTTTCTGCTAGAGATTTTGTTTGCGCACTTGGTGTTAAATCACAATGTTCGCTAGTAATCGTTATTATAGGATTTTGCCATTGGCTTTGCTTTGCCTTTAGGGCGCTGCGACTAATGACATGTTCAAGCTCGCGCACGTTACCTGGCCAGTTGTATTGATTAAGTAGTAATTGCGCTTCGGTACTTAGTTTTAATTGCTTTATCCCTAATTTGCGAGCAGTTTGCTCAATAAAATAACCAGCTAGGAGTGTTATGTCGTGCTCGCGTTTACTAAGTGGTGGCACAGTAATTGGGTAAACACTAAGGCGATGGTATAAATCGGCTCTAAAGCGGCCTTTAGCTACTTCTTCTTTTAAATCTCTATTGGTTGCGGCAACGACGCGCACATCCACGTATTTTGACGTGTCTTCGCCTACTGTTTGTATTTCGCCACTTTGCAGCACTCGTAATAGTTTGCTTTGCATGGCAAGAGGTAGCTCACCAATTTCATCTAAAAATAATGTACCGCCATCAGCTAATTGAAATTTACCTTGTCGCGCATTTTGTGCGCCAGTAAAGGCGCCTTTTGCATGACCAAAAAACTCACTTTCGGCAAGGTTCTCAGGAAGTGAAGCACAATTTAAGTGAATAAGCGGTTTATCTTTTCTAGCTGAACTTAAATGAATATTGCGTGCTACCAGCTCTTTCCCTACCCCTGTCTCTCCTAAAATAAGTACGCTAAAGTTAGATGCTGCAACGAGTTTAATTTCGTTTTTAAGTGTTTGCATTAGCGGACTTTGACCAATAATTTCGCCACCGTCCCGTGTTAACGCTTCACGATTTAGTTCTTGCACTAATGCACTTGAGTGCTGTGCATGCTGTTTGTAATGGGCAAGCTCTAAGGCCGTTTTAAAGTGCGCACTACACAGGGTTTGTAAGGTGTTGAGTGTATCAGTACTAATATTATTAAATGCATTAGCGTTTAGGCTATCAAATGTGAGTACGCCAAGTAGCGCGTTTTTATCATAAAGAGGTAAACCTAAACATGCATGTACCGGTATGTCGCCTGTTTTGGCTAATAGTAATCCGTCGTATGGATCGGGTAGTGGGCAGTCGTGCGCAAATTGTAGCGCGAGTGTACTTTTGCAAATAGCTTCTAGGCGGGGGTGCTCTACTATTTTAAATCGCCTGCCAAGACTGTCGGGCATTAACCCTTTAATTGCCAGTGGTTTTAATTGCTCGCCCTGAAGCACTAATAACGCACTTGCATCACTTGGAATAACCCGTTCAACCGTTGCTAATAATTGCTCAAAGCTATGCTCGTGTAATGTGCTTTGTGCGAGCTCTAAAGCGACTTGCGTGAGGTTGAATTGCTGATTCATGTCAAAATGACCCATACGTGTTTTTATGAATTGATTTATGGTAGGTCATAAAGACTCATATTGTAAAGTGATTTCACTTAAGTTATTGAACTAAATTGATTAAATTTGTTGGCACAATATATGTAATAGCTAAGTAACGTAGTTAGTTACAGAGATCGCCATGAACACACTAATGCTGAATAATTTAAACAATCAAATACAGTCTAGTTCACTATACGAAACAGTATTATTTGCTGCTAATACCGCATTGCTTGTGAGTTTAGTATGTATTTCGGCAAGTATTTTAATTAGTTACCCGTTTGCTGAATACTTTTCTATGGCGGTGCAAGTATCAGCTCATATTAGCACTATTGTTATTGCTGCTATTTTAAAAGTAAGTTATGTACTGCGCTGTATTGCACAACATGGTTTAGGGCAGGAAGTACGATAATGCGCCCTATAAACTTAACTGAGCCAATGCCAGCACGCGTTGCTATTCATCAAGTATCTCAATGGCCGTTATGGATGCTCGCTTTTAGACCTTTCTTTTTAGGCGGTGGCTTATTGGCATTTTTGTCAGTGGGGTATTGGCTACTTATTTTAACAGGCTATGCAAGTTGGCATTTATCAGTGCCGGCTACATTATGGCATGCACACGAAATGCTGTTTGGCTTTGCAGGGGTTGTTGCTGTTGGCTTTTTACTTACCGCAGCACAAACTTGGACTGGCGTACCGAGCATAAGTGGCAAAGCCCTTATGTGGCTTACGTTTATATGGCTTGCAGCGCGTTTAGCCTTTTTTGTGATATTGCCCGATATTACTCATTTTAATTTATATGCCGCACTTACATTACAAGTTATTTGGTGGCTAGGCGCCATAGCAGTGCTGGCGAATATGTTATTAAAAGCGAGTAGTAAAAGTAACTATCCATTTTTAGCTATTTTAGCTGTGCTATGTACGCTCAATGCACTGTATTTAATACTCGTTATAAAGCAAAACATGCAGCTTGCACTTGCTGTAGTTGATACTGCAGTGCTGGTAATTACTTTGCTAGTTGGCATTGTTGGGGGTCGTGTTTTACCATTTTTTACCGCTAAAGGTCTTGGTTTAAACAAGCAAGTACGTACTCCTAAAATAGATAAAGCGGTGATGTATTTATCTATTGTGGCTATCACTGTATTTTTTATTAATAAGTTATTTTTGAACATTATTAATCCTGCGTTAGTTATTGCAATTGTTGCTGTACTTCACTTAATTAGGGCTGGTTTTTGGTGGGATAGCAAGGTATTGAGAGTACCTTTGTTATGGTCTTTGCATTTTTCGTACCTTACGTTAGGTGTTGGTTTAATGATGGTTGCATTTAGCTTTTATAGTAGTGCAATACAGTTTAAAGATGCGCTGCACCTCATCACTATTGGCACAATAGGTATGATGATTTTAGCAATGATGACGCGTGTATCGCATGGTCATACAGGGCGTACACTTAGCATTCCTCATTACATGGCTGTTGCTTTTGCGTTTTTGTTTGTGGCCGCTATTACTCGTTCATTACTCCCTTTTATTATTGGGCCTCACCTTGCTTGGCAAATAAGTGCTTTGCTGTGGTTAGTGGCTTTTTTATTATTTTTAATTCACTGCACACCTATATTAACGCGGCGTCGTGTTGATGGGCGTCGTGGTTAGTTCATCCATAGGAAAAAACATATGTTATCTGATAAAACCATTGAGATTGTTAAAAGTACCGTTCCGTTATTAGCAGAGGCGGGTACGGTTGTTACCGATCATTTTTATAAGCGTTTATTTAGCCATAATCCTGAGCTTAAAAATATTTTTAATATGGCGAATCAAGATACAGGTCGTCAGCAATTTGCACTTTTTAATGCATTGGCTGCGTATGCACAAAATATTGATAATTTAGCCGTATTAAAAGAAGCACTGGCACGTATTAACCATAAACATACCAGCTTAAATATTTTACCTGAACATTACCCTATTGTAGGTGCGCATTTAATTGGTACGCTAAAAGAGCTTATTCCTGAGCAATTTACTCCTGATGTTGAGTACGCATGGCGCGAAGCTTACGGCGTACTTGCCGATATTTGTATTACCGAAGAAGCTGCTTTGTATGAGCACAGTAAAAATAAACACGGTGGTTGGGCGGGCACTCGCCAGTTTGAAATAACCAACAAGCAAGTTGAATCAGAATTAGTAACAAGCTTTACACTTACGCCAGTTGATGGCGAAGCTGTTATTACACATAAACCAGGGCAGTATTTAGGTATTAAAGTTAAGCCCGAGGGCGCTGAGTATGAAGAAATTCGCCAGTATTCTATTTCACAAAAAAGTAACGCTAAAAACTACCGTATTAGTGTTAAAAAAGAGCTACAGCCAAAGCCTGGCATGGTGTCTAATCATTTACACTCATTAGAGCAAGGCACTATTGTTGAGCTATACCCGCCGGCAGGGGATTTCTTTTTACGTAATAATACAAACCCAGCGGTACTAATTTCAGCAGGTGTTGGGCAAACACCAATGCTGGCTATGCTTGAAACGCTATTAAGTGATAATTCTAATCAAGAGGTTATGTATTTACATGCCTGCGAAAATACTCAGCAGCATTCGTTTTCAAAATATTTAAATGAGTTAAATGCAGTTTATAACCGCTTACAAACAATGACGTGGTTTAACCAAACGACAGAGGGCGCTGACTTTACTGGGTTAATGAACCTAAATGCAGTACAAGCACAGCTACCATTGAGTAATGGCGACTTTTACTTATGTGGTCCTGCCGGTTTTATGGCATTTATAAAAAACCAGTTACTTGAGCTAGGTGTTAAAAACGAGCAGATTCATTATGAAGTGTTTGGTCCGCATCAAGACTTGTAATAACGCTTTAAAATAGAAAAAGGCGTGCAGCGATATGCTGCGCGCCTTTTTTATAAACTTTAGAGTGCCTTATAATTCTTTACAGGTAACACCTTCAAGTACTGTAGTAAGCTCTTTTTTAGGATAGTAAAGTTCGCATTGGTTATTACGTACTTGCAAAATAAACTTTTCAGATTTTATATTATGCGCCCCCATAATTACTCTGCCATCAGGCCTTTTACTCATTGCATGATCAATTAGCAACTCACTGCGCTTAGTAAATACCGAATCGGCAAGCGTTACTAATGCGCCTCCCTTAGCGTGTTGAATTGCCTGTTGTAGTGTTGCAACAACGCTAGGGTTAACACTCGTTAATATAGCGGGTTTAGCTGGCTCACTATTTATACTGGTATCTTTTACACCTTGGCATCCGCCTAAAGCGAGTAATGTAGCTAATGGGAGTAATAATTTAGCCATTACCTTTCCTCACTCAGTGTTGGCCACGTTAAGTCCATATTACGCTGGGTAAATTGCTCAGGCATATTTAAAGGAATGAGAGATTCACGAGAGCTTGAAAAATTAGCTGGCTCTGTTTTTGCTACAGTAGTCGTTCTAATTGGACAACTGCCATTTTCGACATGAAATAATGCAGTGGCTAAAACAGCTTCGTTACTATCGCCTAATTGATGATCAAAGTCGTCCTCAATCTCACAGCCTTGCACATCGGCATCAAACTGTGGCGTAGAGGTTGGTGTAAAACCTGCAGCGTATTCACCAAATCCTTTACTATTTACACCACTAAATTGAATAGTGTAATAAGTTGTTGCGCAGTTATGAGTTGGGGTAAAGCCATACGGCTTACCGCAGGTTGTGTCGCCAATTAAAATAACTTCTGCGTCTATACCTTTTAAACCATTGATAAAAGCTTCTGATGCCGAACAGGTACCTGATGTGCTTAATACATAAACCTTCGATAGGTTCAAATCGGGTAGGCTTTCTCCAGTACTAAAAAAAGTAGAGTAATCTATTTCTTCATCAATAAATGGGAAAGGCGAATCAACGGGCTGTTTATCGTTTTGTTGGGTTTGATAATAAAAGCGGTTGTTCACGTTAGCATTACCGGCAACCATATAAGCCAATTGTGCCGATAGCGCTAATAAACCGCCGCCGTTATATCTAAAGTCTATTACAAGCTCATCAATACCATCGGTTTTAAACTTATTTACCGCAGCAATAAGGCCTTCTTGGGCAATACTTATATGGCTATTAAATTGCATGTAACCCACGCTTGAGCCATTTGCGGTTGTAATTGTTTTAACGTTTTGAACAGGTGTTTGCTCAATATTGCCAGCGGTTACATTAAATGTTTTCTCAGTTCCATCGTTACTGCGTACAACAATAGTATGTGAATCGCCGTTAGCTGGGCTAAATAAACCTTCGTTAAGTGTGTCTACACCCGACTCTGTATTGGTATTAATGCTAACGCCGTCAACTGAAAGTACGGTATCACCGCGCTGAAAGCCTTTATTGCTAGCTGGAGAATCATCTTCAAGATAAGCAACGCGTAAAATACGATCGGCTGTATCGCCAATAAACGCCCAATTTATACCGTAACCAGAAGTAACGCCCGATTGCGCTTCTTGAAAGTAATCCTCAGAAGGCTCTGAAAAATGAAAGTTATCTTTTTTTGCACCTGAGTCGGTAAGCTGCTCTGTTTTTAATTGAGCGAAGTAGTCGGCGACTGTAGCAAAGCTTTCAGGGTCGTTATCGGCAATTTCATCATACCAAAGATAGGTTTCATCGCTCCAAGAGCGAAGCCAAAGTTTTTCGTAAAGGGCGGAACCTACTTTATCTGGGTAAGGGTCGTTGTTGTTAAAGGGATCGTTACCTGTGCGGGGTGTTTCGCAAAAGTTTTTTAAATCGTTAGACTGCTCAAATACACCTGCAGTCCATGTTGAAGTGTTACTTATGGGTGTTGTAACCGGCGTGGTAACTACAGGAGCAGCGTCGATACCGCTACCGCCGCCACAACCTGTTAGAGCAAAGCCCGAAAGTGCTGCAAAAATGGCAAGCGAGGTTTTATTATTTTTAAACATAATTAAGGACTTTCTGTAAATAAGTTGTTTAAAATATTACAACACTCGCTCGTTTATTCAATATTTATAACTTTGATTTATGTAAATGAGTGTTAAAGCTTAGAGCTTGCTCGCACTACTTGTATCTGCGAATGCTTGCTTTTGCCATGCATTAAATAATTTTTGCTGTTTATCTGATATCTTTAAACCGTATGTTTTTTGCATGTAAGCGTAGGTGTCAGCTATACGTTTTCGTGCATAAACAGGCGGTTCTACTACACGTTGCTTAAAGTTTACTTTTACTTCGCAGCGGCCATATTGTGTTGCGTTTTCGCTAAGCATGCCAAAGCGATAATTAGAGCGATCGGCATTAATTTCGCCGATAGCCGGCGCCAAGTTATTTATATCAGCTTCCATTCTTCTAAATTTAGCACTTACTTTACGGCAGTTTTTACGCCCACCATCTTGCCAGCATTGTAGCTGGTGACCAAATTCCCAGGCTGGAACAATGTGTTCCCATTCAATACGTAGAGCTCGCACATTTACTTTGCCTGAGCGGGTAAGAGTGTTTCGAGGAATGTAACCACAGTTAGTCGGATCGGGGGTTAGTTTTTTACCTTCTTTTTTAATATCACAGCCGCAGTAAATGCTTTTAGCGTTATCAGGTAGGGTTTTAATTAGATGTCTTTTAGCGGTTGAAAAGCGGGTAAATTGTTCGGCTGATACCGAAACACACACACAGCAAGCCAACAAGGCCAGAATAAATCGAGTCATATCCATCACAAATGTGAACTACAGGAATGCCTAGTTTAAAGCCCTGAAGATAAAAGATAAAGTTAACTTAAGGCCTGCACTTATATTACTAGGAATATTACTAAAAAGTGTCTAATTAATTTTTTCTTCAAAGTTATTTTACTATTCATTTATTTCTTACTATTTATTGTATTTTAGCTACACAATATTATAAGTTAAGGAGTATGCTTAAAGCTTACTCAATATGGGGATTTGGATTGCAAATGAAATTTGTTGATTATTATTCAGTACTTGGGATATCGCCTGATGCAGATGATAAAGCGGTTAAAGTAGCTTATAAAAAGTTAGCCAGAAAATATCACCCAGATGTAAGCAAAGAGCCTCAAGCAGAAGATAAATTTAAAGAAATAGCAGAAGCTTACGAAGTCATCCATAACAAAGAAGAACGTAAAAAATACGACGAGCTACGTCGCCATCAACAAAATCGTGCTCGTCAGCAGCAAACAAATTATCGCGGTAGCGCTGGTTCTTCACAAGGTAATTATCAGCAAAGTGATCCGCAAACTGATGAGGAATTTTCTGACTTCATTAATTCAATGTTTGGCGGAGGCGGTGGGTTTGATCGTTCAGGGCAAAGCAGAAGTAACGCTGCTCGCGCGCAAAAAGGACAAGATGTGGAAATAGAGTTCCCAATTTTTCTTGAAGAAACTTTAGTTGATACCGTTAAGCCTGTTGAGTTTATGTTACCGCAGCGAGATAGTAGTGGTCGTGTCTCTGAAATTAAAAAATCACTTAAAGTGAAAATTCCAGCAGGTTCAGTAAATGGCGAGCGAATTCGACTAAAAGGGCAAGGTGGATTAGGGTCTGCGAATGGACAAAATGGCGATTTGTACTTACAAATTAGTTTAGTGCCTCACCCACTATTTGATGTTGAAGGTCATAATTTAAATATAGTCGTCCCTCTTGCAGCATGGGAAGCGGCTCTTGGCACAAAAATAAATTTGCCGACATTAACAGGAAAAATTCAACTAACGATTCCGCCTAATAGCCAGTCTGGTCAACGTTTGCGTATTAAAGGTAAGGGATTAATTAGTAAAAAAGCCAAAGGTGACTTATTTGCTGTACTTAAAATTGTTAATCCAACATCTATTAATGAAACCAGTAAAAAGCTTTGGGAAGAATTAGCCGAAAAAGCTCACTTTGATCCCCGCAGCGACTGGAGTAAACCATAATGCAAATTATTGTGACACAAAAAGAAGATTTACTTACCAGTACAGAGCTATGTTTGAGTAGTGATATTAACGAAGCAATTTTATATGAGCTAGTTGAACATAGTATTGCTGTGCCTATTGAAGGAGAGCATGTTGCAGAATGGAAATTTACGGTATCTGCAGTAACCTTAGTCAAAAAAGCGGCCCGTATTCAGCATGACTTTTCGTTAGATTGGTCGGCAATAGCGTTAATTTTACAATTGCTGAATGAGCGTGATGAGTTGATTTTAGAAAACGAAATGTTAAAACGACATTTGAGTCGATTTAACCACTTGGAATAAAATTATTCTAATATCAGTGTTTAGCGATTGCACACTCTTTAATGAGAGTGCGCTAGCTCCTAAAAATTAATATGACTATTTTGATTTGTTCTTACTTTTAATTGAGATTAATCGCTTTAGTCGTATATTTTTTATAAGTAGTAATATCCCGCTTAGGCAAAAAAGTACACTGGTTGCTGCAAAACTAATAAGCAGTGGATTATTAAAATCCTCTCGCTCATCGTAATCCATAATATGTAACATCCAAAAAAAGTCGAATATTCGCCATAGTGTGCTGCGAATAGTCACTACTTTGCCGTTACTTTCAGCTAAGTAAAGTGTTGTACTCAACATGTCGTCAAATTGTACCTGCCAAACATTGGTTTTATATCCTACTTCTCTGGTGCCCTTTTTTAGTAGGGTTGTACTTATTACTTGAGCGTCAATAAGTAAGTGTGCTTTAGCATTAGCAGTAATTTGTATTTTTGTAGGTGGCTCAAAAGGCCTTCCTGTAAGGGCATTAAAGCTTTGCTGCTCGGCATTACTAATAACGGTAATAAGTGGTGTAGTTAAAAAGCCTTCAAATAATATTTGTGTTGGGTTAGCGACTTGCGACGTAATATTATCAAGTGATGTTGGGTAGTCGGCTTGTGTAAATGATTTACTAAGGACTTTTGTTGCTAAATGTTTGCCGTGTACTTTATCAAGTGGAATTGCGCTCATAACTAAGCCACCTAGCAACCATGCTAAAATTTGTAGTGCTAATAAATAACCTAACCATTTATGAAACTTGCGCGCATGTTTAAATATTTTTTTATTCATGTTTTAGTCTTATTATTTTTAGAGGTTAGTTTATTACATTAATGGGATTAGTTACTGCGACATTTTGTCGCAGTTTAAACTATAGCTTACTGTAATCATTTAAAAATAAAAAAGATTACAGTTAAATTCCTAACATGACTTATTTGTCTAATTGAGCTGGATGTTTGATATCCAGCTAGCTTTAAATGCTAAAAAATACTTAAAAGCTGCGAAATATCCATATAAAGTGGTTAATAGGGCATAGTTGATTTGGTATAACGGTAAAACTGCGTTAAAGTTTGCAATGAAATTATTAGAGGATAAATACGAAACGATGTCGGAAATTCAATTTTTAAATGTAGATCTTGAGCTTGAATCAAAGCAAGATATTAGTTTGCTAGTGGCAGATTTGAAGAAAGTCGCTACGATTTTACATTATGACAAAGACGAATACCGTCAATTAGCGCGTATTGAAGCTACAGGTGAAGTTAGCACGCCTGATAAAGCAATAAACCATATATGTGAGCTTATTGAATCGTGTTCGCGTAACGCGCTAAAGCAATGGTTAGGTTGTTCACGTAGAACGTTTGATATTGGTTTTGAATCAGGCACATCTCCTAAGTGCTTTAACCAAGCATTAGATGCAGATACATTATTACGTATATCTGCGATTGGTGCGGGTATGGAAATTACAATTTACCCAATCGAAAAGTAACTATAAGTAACTATCTTCGCTCTACGACTGCTGCGGTCATTTTTGATACGCAGCACAGCTCATTGCGGCTATTTGTAATTTTTATTTCCCATACTGAACTACGTTTGCCAATATGAAATGCTCTTGCCGTGGCAGTTAAAGTACCATTGCGAGATGCTTTTAAATGGCTTGCGCTAATTTCCTGCCCTACACAGTAAAATTTTGTGAAATCGACAACAAAGTTAGCGGCATAACTCGCTACTGTTTCGGCAAGTACAACATTAGCACCACCGTGAACCATTCCCATTGGGTTATGATGCTCAGGTATGGCAGGCATAGTTGCAACTAAGTAATCATCACCAATTTCTGTGATTTCTATCCCCATAGTTTTCATCAGCGTACCTTGACCATTTATACCTTCATCTAGCTGTTTGCAAAACTCTAAAGTAATAGGTTGATACCAAATACTCATAACGACTCCTTTGCCTTTTTAATCATTTATAAACTTAGCTTTAGTTATATCCCTAAAATGTACACAAGTGAAATTACTTTGGCTATTTTAAGACATAATTTAAATTTGCGATTTTTATTTAACTGTATATACTCACAGTTAAATGTACTGTATGGAAAACCAGTTGTATGCGACCATTAACGAACCGCCAAGCTCAAATACTCGAACTAATTAAAGTTTTTATTAAAGACACTGGTATGCCTCCTACACGTGCTGAAATAGCGCAAACACTAGGTTTTAAAAGTGCCAATGCTGCTGAAGAACATTTAAAAGCACTTGCTAAAAAAGGCGCAATTAAAATGAAACCAGGTGCAAGCCGTGGTATTCAATTAATTGAAGAAGAAGAGCCTGAACAATTAGGTTTACCACTTATAGGGCGTGTTGCTGCGGGTTCACCTATTTTGGCGCAAGAGCACGTTGAAAGTCATTGTAAAATCGATCCATTAATGTTTAAACCAGCCGCCGATTTTTTACTACGCGTTAATGGTATGAGCATGAAGGATATTGGTATTATGGATGGTGATTTACTTGCTGTACATCGTACTCAAACCGCTGAAAACGGGCAAGTTGTTGTTGCCCGCGTAGATGAAGACGTAACTGTAAAACGTCTTGAGAAAGCGGGTCGTAAAGTATTACTTCATGCTGAAAACGACGATTTTGAATCTATTGAAGTAGACCTTGAAAATGAGTCTTTTAACATTGAAGGCCTAGCTGTTGGCGTAATAAGAAACGCCGATTGGATGTAGATTTTAGATTGCTTTAAGCAATCAATTTATTCATGCGCACTTTTTAGTGCGCATTTTTGTTTTAAAATTCGTACTAAAATATATCTTAAACAGCTAACTAATTATTTAAGCTGTAAACTTTTTTTCACTCATGCTTTTCTCCTTCCTCATGTGTTACACCCCTTTGTTTTGCTCGCTTTTTGAATATTAAATAGTCGATATGCTTGCAGATACTTGACTAATTTTTAAATATTACTCGGTTGTTTTTTATACTAAAGCTTGCTTGTTGCTCATTTTTTAGCTAATCATTAGTGTGCTGAACTAACAATAACTCACAGCTTTCAGTTTTGAGAACACACAATATACAAACTCTTTGTTGGGACAGTGATACCAATCAAAAAAACAGGATTGGTTAAATAATAAAAATAACGAATTGGCGTTTAAGCCGTATGCCTCTTCGCTTTGCACTCGCAATAGCATCAAAGGAGCCGTCACATGGGTAAACTGACCTCTACCTTGTGGCTTGTATTGATTGCTTTTCCGCAGCATGTTTTGGCTAACAGCCAGTACAATATGCGCAAAGGCGTAACCGATATAAGCAATAATGTATATCAGCTGCACATGACCATATTTATAATATGTTGTGTGATTGGGGTGATAGTGTTCGCAATTATGTTTTGGGCACTGATTCATCACCGTAAATCTAAAGGGGCTGTACCTGCCCAATTTCACGAAAGCACTAAAGTAGAAATACTTTGGACAGCTATTCCATTCGTTATTTTAATTGCTATGGCAGTACCAGCCACTAAAACCCTAATTGCAATGGAAGATGCCAGCAAAGCTGATCTCACTATTAAAATTACAGGCTCGCAATGGAAATGGCACTATGAATATATGGGCGAAGACGTCGCATTTTATTCTATTTTATCCACCCCTCAAGACGAAATAGCGAATCTTGCAGATAAAAATCCTAATTATTTACTTGAAGTAGATAAACCGCTTGTACTGCCAATAAACCAAAAAGTACGTTTTTTAATGACCTCTGATGATGTTATTCACTCATGGTGGGTACCTGATTTTGCTGTGAAAAAAGACGCTAACCCGGGATTTATAAACGAAACATGGACCAATATTAATGAAGAAGGTATTTACCGAGGTCAATGTGCTGAGCTTTGCGGTAAAGACCATGGCTTTATGCCCGTAGTGGTTGAAGCTAAATCTGAAGCTGACTTTAAAGTATGGCTAGCCGATGCAAAGCAAGCAAAACAAAAAGCAGCACTGGCCGACGCTGCTCTGCTTGATCAAACGTTACCTAAAGAAGAGTTAATGACTTTAGGCGAGCAAGTGTATATGGCCAGTTGCGCGGCGTGTCATCAACCTACAGGTATGGGGTTACCGGGTGTATTTCCTGCACTTAAAGGAAGCCCGATAGTGCTTGGCGATATAAAAGATCACATTGATGTAGTTATTCATGGGCGACCCGGTACGGCAATGCAAGCATTTGCTAAGCAGTTATCTATAAAGCAATTAGCAGCTGTTATTACTTATAAACGTAATGCATGGGGTAACGATACGGGTGATGTTATTCAGCCGAGTCAAATACAGGCAGCAATTGATGCCAAAGTGGAGGCGAACTAATGAGTAGCATAGTAGAACAACCTAACGCCAATGAAGCTCACCATGCTCATCATCCTGTAAAAGGTTTTAAACGCTGGCTTTATACAACTAACCATAAAGATATTGGTAGTTTATATTTAATTTTTTCGCTGACCATGTTTTTAATTGGCGGCGGAATGGCCATGGTGATCAGGGCTGAATTATTTCAACCTGGTTTACAGCTGGTCGATCCTCACTTTTTTAATCAAATGACCACAGTACACGGTTTAATTATGGTGTTTGGTGCGGTTATGCCGGCCTTTACAGGCCTTGCTAATTGGATGATACCACTAATGATTGGCGCACCAGATATGGCATTACCAAGAATGAATAACTGGAGCTTTTGGATTTTACCGTTTGCATTTTTAATCTTACTTGCATCGTTATTTATGCCCGGTGGAGGACCTGCATTTGGTTGGACTTTTTATGCTCCTCTCTCTACAACTTATAGTAACGATAACACTGCAATGTTTGTATTTGCCGTACATATTATGGGAATTAGCTCAATTATGGGTGCAATTAATGTGATTGTAACCATAGTGAATTTACGTGCACCCGGTATGTCGTGGATGAAGTTACCGCTATTTGTGTGGACATGGTTAATTACCGCTTTTTTATTAATAGCAGTAATGCCAGTGCTTGCGGGAGCGGTAACTATGGTGCTTACCGATAAGTACTTTGCGACCAGTTTTTTTGATGCTGCAGGTGGCGGCGACCCAGTGATGTTCCAACACATTTTTTGGTTTTTTGGTCACCCAGAAGTATACATAATGATTCTTCCTGCCTTTGGCATTATATCGACCATAGTGCCCACTTTTTCTCGTAAAAGACTTTTTGGTTATGCCTCAATGGTGTACGCCACATCCTCCATAGCACTATTGAGCTTTATTGTTTGGGCGCATCATATGTTTACTACAGGCATGCCGGTTGCAGGTGAGTTATTTTTTATGTACGCAACCATGCTTATATCGGTGCCCACAGGAGTAAAAGTATTTAACTGGGTTGCCACAATGTGGAAAGGCTCAATTACTTTTGAAGTGCCCATGCTTTTTAGTATTGCTTTTATAGTGCTGTTTACCTTGGGTGGCTTTTCGGGGTTGATGCTGGCAATTACACCTGCTGACTTTCAGTACCACGATACTTATTTTGTAGTGGCGCATTTTCATTATGTATTAGTAACAGGGGCTGTGTTTTCGATAATGGCAGGTGCTTATTATTGGCTACCCAAATGGACAGGCAACATGTTTAATATCACGCTAGCTAAATGGCATTTTTGGCTATCGCTGGTGAGCGTTAACGTTCTGTTTTTCCCTATGCATTTTGTAGGACTTGCTGGTATGCCACGTCGAATTCCCGATTATGCACTGCAATTTGCCGACTTTAACGCAATTATAAGTATAGGCGGTTTTGCCTTTGGTTTATCGCAACTACTGTTTGTGGCTGTAGTAATTAAATGTGCACGCGGTGGCGATAAAGTGCCTGCAAAAGTATGGGATGGGGCTGAAGGGCTTGAGTGGGAAGTTGACTCTCCTGCGCCTTATCATACCTTCTCTATACCGCCGGTAATCAAGTAATGACACACGCACCGTTACTTAAACGCTTGGTTCTTATTTGTATAGGTATGTTTGCCTTTGCGTTTGCCTTAGTGCCCTTGTACGACGTGTTTTGCGATGTAACAGGGCTTAATGGTAAACCGTCACTTGAGCAAGCAGAGCGAAGTACGCAAATAGTGCAAGATCGCGAAATAGGCGTGAGTTTTACAACTCATGCGCAAGCTGGTGCGCCGTTTGTTGTTAAATCAAAAGAGTACAGCGTTACTGTTAAACCCGGTGCCATGCGTGAGGTAATGTTTAGTGCTAAAAATAGCAGTGACCTCGACAAAGTAATGCAAGCGGTGCCGTCTGTATCTCCAGGTAAAGCGGCTAAGTATTTACATAAAATTGCCTGTTTTTGTTTTGATCAACAACCTCTAAAAGCAGGAGAAGAGCTTGAATTTAAATTACTGTTTTATGTTGATACCGCATTACCAAGCGATATTGAAGAGTTGACGCTGTCGTACACCGTATTTGATATTAGTGAGCAGCTAGTTGCGAGTAATAACTAGCCTGCATGTCTAGTGTAAAACTAGGAGTAAGTAACATGAATCAAAAATATGAAAACTATTACGTACCAGAGCAAAGTCCTTGGCCTATTGTAGGGGCTATAGCATTATTTTTTATTGCTGTAGGCGCTGCATTAACTGTTATGAACATAGGAAAAGAAGGCGGCAGTGGCGTTTATTTACTGTACGTTGGCATAGCTGTACTTTTGTATATGCTTTATAGCTGGTTTAAAAATGTTATCAGCGAGTCTGCTCAAGGGTTGTACTCAGCACAAATGGATCGATCATTTAGGCAAGGGATGAGCTGGTTTATTTTTTCTGAAGTGATGTTTTTTATGGCCTTTTTTGGTGCATTATTTTATGCGCGAGTCCTATCGGTCCCATGGTTAGGTGGCGCGGGTAATAATGCAATGACCAACGAAGTACTTTGGCCTACGTTTGAAGCTGTTTGGCCTCTCGTATCTACTCCTAGCGGTGATACAACCCAAGCTATGGGTTGGCAAGGTCTGCCGCTTATAAATACCTTAATACTGCTTACCTCCTCAGTTACCTTACATTTTGCTCATGTAGCAATGGAAAACAATAAGCGCACGCCACTTAAAGTGTTTTTGGGCGCCACTATTTTATTAGGTGTTTGCTTTTTAGGGCTGCAAGTTGAGGAATACATACATGCATATAATGACCTCAACCTAACGCTTGATGCAGGTGTTTACGGTAATACGTTCTTTTTATTGACTGGTTTTCATGGCATGCATGTAATGCTAGGAACCGTACTTTTATTTGTAATATTTTTACGGATATTAAAAGGGCACTTTACTAAAGATAAGCATTTTGCTTTTCAAGCAGCTGCTTGGTATTGGCATTTTGTTGATGTTGTTTGGTTGTGTTTATTTATATTTGTATATGTGCTGTAGCGTTTATTGGCGAGCTATTCGCTGTAATAAAACCAAGTTTAAGCGCTGCAATAACAAAAATTAGAACAACGACCGAAAACAATACGCGACGACCTAAAAAGTGAGACATAGGTCGCCCCCCAGTTTTCCCTGACACCATAATAAACAATGCTCTAAATAAGTTAAAAAGTATAAATAGTAATAACAGTACGATAATAATTTTAATAATCACTGAGTTGAACCTTATGCAGTTAGTTTTATGGCACAAACAAAAGCTTAGCTCAATAATCACACTTTGTATGGTTGTGGTTGTTGTACTTGTGTGTGTGCGATTAGGATTTTGGCAGCTGGAGCGGGGTGAGCAAAAGCAGCAGCAACTAACCGCTATTGCTAAGCAACAGACTCGTGGTGTGATGAGCTGGTCTCAATTACTTAACCTGCCTGACAGCTGGAACAAAACAGGTGTATTGGTTGAGTTAAAAGGGCGGTTTGTACAAAACCAATATTGGCTTTTAGATAATCAAGTTTATAACGGACAAGTAGGTTACGACTTACTTGCTTTACTAAAGCCTGACAGCGAAGAAAAAGTGATTTTAGTTAATTTAGGATGGGTAAAAGCGCCTATAGCTAGAGATACACTGCCAAAGGTTACTCTGCCTACAGGTGTTTTTATTCTTAAAGCGCAAATAAAAGAAAATAACTTAAGTAGCTTTACGCTTGAAGATACAACGACAAATAACGACTTACCTACAAGAATCCAATCTATCGACTTGAATATGCTGAGCACTCAAAGCCAGCAATCATTAATTAATTTTATGGCTTATAGACAAGGTACTGGTGATGAGATTGCAACACCTCATTATGAGGCTGTTGTTATGAGCCCTCAAAAGCATAATGCCTACGCTGTGCAATGGTTTTTAATTGCTGTTGCATGTGCTGTTGTGGCTATTTTTGCGAGTAAAAAAAGGACATCTAATGAAAAATAATCCTCTTTTTTTGTTTGTGGGTTGCTGCGCTATCCCATTAGTTTTGGCATATGGCGCATTAAAGTTCGATTGGTTACCTACTGCAATTACTAACAATGGCGAGTTTTTAAGCCAAGAAATAAAATTTGAAAATTGGCCGCAAAATAATCCAAAACAATGGACTATCGCACTTAATTATTCAAACGAATGTAACACCCCATGCAGCGAACAGCTCAATGCACTTAATAACTTATATGTGGCACTCGGTAAAAACCAAGGAAAAGTGGATATGGCTGTAATGGGAAGCCCCGACAATAAAAATCTACCATGGAAAATTATTACCGAGCAACAGAGTTTAAATCCTGCAAGTTTGTATTTAATTGATCATATGGGGTTAGTGGTACTTGAATACCCCTTTAAAGTCGAGCCACAAGAAAATCGTTTAGTGCAAAAAGGGTTATTAAAAGATCTAAAAAAACTACTCAATTATTCTCGTTCTAGCTAATTGATCAGCTTATTTAAGTTGGAGTGTTTAATGTATAAAAATTATAAAAACTTAGTATTAATAACAGGATTGCTCGCTTTAATTGTTGTGGCCTTAGGCGCTTACACCCGCTTAAGTGACGCAGGTTTAGGATGCCCCGATTGGCCAGGCTGTTATGGCTTTTTAACGGTACCTAAACATGAGGCCGACATAGCCTTAGCAACCCAAAGTTACCCAGATATGATGTTCGAAACCGCAAAAGCGTGGAAAGAAATGATTCATCGCTATTTTGCAGGCGCCTTAGGGTTACTTATTTTAGGTTTGTTTGTATTGGCTTTTGTAAAACGTCAATACCTAACAACACCAGTTAAATTGCCTTTAGCTTTACTTCTGCTAGTGGTGTTTCAGGCAGCGCTTGGTATGTGGACTGTCACTATGAACCTGCAGCCGCTTATTGTAATGGGCCACTTATTGGGTGGCTTTAGTATTTTGTCACTTATAACGCTTTTATATTTGCGACTAACTGCCAAACCTATAATGGGTGGAGATAGCGGCGCAAAGCGTTATTTTGGTTTGAGTTTAATTGCGCTTAGTGTGTTGGTTATTCAAATAGCGCTTGGCGGTTGGCTTGCTGCAAATTACGCAGCTCCGCATTGTAGTGGTTTACCATTGTGTGATTATGCACAACCGTTTTCATTAAGTAGCGTGTTTCAATTACCGCTTGAGCACAGTAATTATGAGTATGGTGTGTTATCGCAGCAAGCACGCATGTCTATTCATTTATTACATCGTATTTGGGCACTGGTTACTTGCATTGTTCTGGCATTAATTATGTGGAAAATATACAGCCAAGCTTACTCTCAAAAAATTAAAAACTGCGTTGTGAGCGTATTACTAGTCTTACTTTGCCAAATTAGCTTAGGCCTTATTTTAGTACATTGGCATATTCCGTTGGGAGTTGCACTGGCACATAACTTGATGGCAGCCATACTGTTATTAAGCATGGTTAGGTTGTGTTATTACCTAAAATCACGCACATAAAGGGGAAATATGATGGCACTTATAATTGATAAAAAAATACTGCTACCCGTTAATACTCAATCGCTAATTTCGCGTACTCATAGTTTGCTGCAAGACTACTTAGCAATTAGTAAATTTAAAGTGGTAGCCATGCTGGTGCTAACAGCTTGGGTTGGTTTAGCGCTGGCTCCCGATGTAGGGCGCGGTATGGTCGTACAGTTTATTAGCTTGTTAGGTATAGGGCTACTTTCTGCTGCTGCAGCGGTTATTAATCATGTGGTTGATAGCGAGATAGACTCAAAAATGGCACGAACTCGTCATCGCCCTGTAGCTAAAGGGCGTTTAAGTAAAACACATGCGCTTAGTTTTGCAGCTGTTATTGGGGTTGCGGGTTTTATTATGCTGATGGTGTGGGCTAATACCTTAACCGCTATATTAACGTTATTTGCACTGGTAGGTTATGCATTTGTTTATACATCATTTTTAAAGCGTGCAACGCCGCAAAATATTGTTATAGGTGGGTTGGCTGGCGCAATGCCTCCATTATTAGGTTGGGTGTCAGAAACAAACCAAATGGCAGCAGCCCCTTGGTTACTCGTAATGATAATATTTACCTGGACCCCACCACACTTTTGGGCGCTGGCTATAGCACGAAAAAGTGATTATGAACGCGCTAAAATCCCTATGTTACCAGTAACCCATGGTATCGATTTTTGTAAAACGTGCGTTGTTGCTTATTCTGTTTTACTCGCTGTTGTTTGTGTATTGCCTTATTTAATTGGTATGTCTGGATTAATATATTTAATAGGTGCGTGTGTATTAAATGCAGTATTTATATATAAGGCGGTTAAATTAAAAATTGCTGGAGATGATGAGACTGCAATGGACTTATTTCGTTTTTCGATTATTCATTTAATGGTACTCTTTGTAATCTTATTTATAGATAAATGGCTCACTTTATGAAGCAGTTATGGCTTGGATTAATTGTTGTTTTAGTTTTGTTTTTATCAGCATGTTCAAATGAAAATAGCCCGCCAGATGTAGATGCATTGGTTTACGAAAATGCAAAACCACTGTCTGATTTTACGCTAAACGATCAGCGCGGCGAATTAGTGACTAAGCAACAATTTTTAGGACAGTGGAATTTAGTATTTTTAGGCTATACAAGCTGCCCTGATATTTGCCCGTTAACGTTGGCTAAGCTTAACGCCGTTTATAAAAACTTACAGGCAGATTATCCGTTGCAAGTTTGGTTTTTATCGGTTGACCCAAAACGCGATACACCAGCTAAACGAAAGCAATATATAGATTATTTTAACCCTGACTTTTTAGCTGTATCGGGAGAGCATAAACACCTTTTTCCAGTTGTTAGGGAGCTTGGTTTAATTTATGCGATTAGTGACTCTGAAGAATCAGAGTATGCGGTCGATCATAGTGCATCCGTTGCATTAGTTGATCAAAATGGAGCCGTAAGAGCTATTTTTAAACCTGAATTTAAACAAGGTAGTGTGCCATTAATTAATGCGACTACTTTAACTGAAGAGTTTAAAAAGATAGCCGATTACTATAAGAACTAGTCTTTTAGTTTTTACCAATTTTAAAGGAGCTTTAGGCTCCTTTTTTTATGGTCTTTAGAGTAGTTAATAAAATAACCTAGTGGCTGTTACGTTAGGTCGTTAAGCTTTAGGCGATTGGATCACCCAAGGCTGCGAAAACCAAAAATAATCACCAGGGCTTGAAATTGAAGGGGCTGTACAATTAAAACGAGAACGCCCTTTATTAAGCACTTTTGGCGAGGTTATTTCGACTGTATTTTTATTTATCCATTTTAATTCTGCTTGGCCTACGCTTGATACGTAACAAGCAAATTGGCTTTTATGGAAATCACTCATATTAAATTCAATTGTGAGCGTGGGTGGATTTTGCTGTGTAACGCTATCTTGATAAGTTAAATTGGTGATATTAAACGCGCGTGAGTTAAGCTTAGTAATAAGAGTCTCTAGTTTGCTGTAAAAGCCTGATGCAGGAAAACGCGGTAAGCGACTAAAATTAGAATCTTTATTTACAGCCCCTGAGTGCTGACCAATCCCCACAAAACCAAGCTCTGTTACAAGTGCTTGCAACTCATTGTTAAACTCACCATACGGATATGCTAAGTATTTATAATCATGGCCTATTTCTTCTTTTATACGCTTTTGAGAGCTAAGGATATCTTGCTTAATACGTGATTGCCATTGTGCATCGGTTTCGTTTTCAAGCTTAAGGTGTAAGTAATCATGTTGTCCGCTATGATTGGCTATTAATGCCCCTTTTTTAGATAATTCTTTGAGCTTATCCCACCCCATTACGTAACTCATGCCTTCGTCTATTAATTTAGGATTTACAAAGATAGTGTACGGGTAGCCAAACTTTTCTAAAATAGGTGCAGCTTGTTCATAGTTATTGTTATAACCATCATCAAAGGTGATGGCGACTGTTTTATCAGGTAAGGTTTCACCTTGCTGAAGTGCGCTTATTAACTCATTAAGAGGAATAACGTTAAAGTTGTGCTCTTTTAAATAGCTTAAATGTTTAGTAAATGTGTTTGCGCTAACGCTAGTTACAGCGGGTAGGGTTTCACTAACATGATGATACTGTAAAATAACGGCTGCTTGAGCCCGCACAGATATACTAATGAGGATAAATAATACTAAATGAAACAATTTTTTATACATAATAAGGCACACCATAAAAGCTTGCTGTTGTTAGCGGGTCCGATGATACTATCAAATATCACAGTGCCGTTGTTAGGAATTGTTGATACTGCTGTAATTGGGCACTTAGGAAGCGCTCATTACTTGGCGGGTATTGCCCTTGGCTCTGCAGTTATCTCTATTTTGTTTTGGCTTGCTGGTTTTTTAAGAATGAGCACCACGGGACTCGTGGCACAAGCATACGGAAAAAACGATTTAACCCAACTTGCCGCTTTACTTAAACGAAGCCTATTGCTGGCAAGCGCAGTGGCTGTGCTATTAATTGTATTATCCCCATTAATAAAACACGCTATTGCTTACCTCTCCGCTGCTAACAGCGACGTACTTACCCAAGCGTATCAGTATTTTAGCATTCGTATTTTTAGTGCTCCAGCAGCATTGTGTAATTTAGTGTTATTGGGTTGGATGCTTGGTGTGCATTATGGTCGAGGTCCATTTTATTTATTACTCGTCACTAATATCGTTAATATAGTGCTCGATATTTATTTTGTTGTTTATTTAGATTGGGCCGTTGCAGGCGCTGCGTGGGCTTCACTGATTGCTGATTATACGGCGTTAGTATTTGCACTTTTTTTAGTGGTTAAACTAGCTAAAAAACAAGGTATTGAGCTAGATGCACCGAATTGGTTGAGCATTAGCAAAATGACTGAATTATTGAGTTTGAATAGAGATATATTTATTCGCTCTTTAATACTGCAATTATGCTTTAGCTTTATGACATTTTACGCAGCGCGTATAGGTGAAACTACACTCGCCGCTAATGCTGTTTTACTTAACTTTTTAATGTTGGTGAGCTTTGCTCTTGATGGCGTTGCTTACGCGTCCGAGGCAAAAGTAGGGCAAGCTAAAGGCCAAGGAAGCGTTAAAAATATAGAGCTTTGGGTTAAAATAAGCGTATTTTGGGGTATGCTTTTTGGCGTGTTATATAGCGCTTTTTTTGCATTGTTTGGCAGCGGTATAATCAAGCTTTTAACTAATGTGCCAGAGGTTATTCAAGAGGCAACACACTATTTACCGTGGCTAATAGCATTGCCAATTTTAGCCATGAGCTGCTTTTTGTTTGACGGTATTTTTGTTGGACTCACACGAGCAAAGGACATGCGTAATAGCATGATACTTTCAGCTGGAGTGGGGTTTTTTGGTGTGTTTTGGGTGTTTATAGACTGGCAAAATAACGGGTTATGGTTGGCTATGAGCTGTTTTATGTTAATGCGCGGTGTTACGTTAATAATTAAATATTACCACTTAAAAATAAATAATCAGCTATTAGATTAAATAAATGAATGGTTTATTTCCAGAGATCGGGGTCGTGGTGTTTAGGGCTCATATCTTTTAAAACTTGTGAAAAACGATTAGCAAAAATACCGCAGTAGCCCCATCCGGCAAAAAATAATGCGGGGACTAAAATTATAACGCCAATTATTTGCAAGCTGTAGTGAGTGTAATACCCAATAGATATGAATATCACGGCTAGCACAAACAGTGCTAAGCCGCGAAAAAAGCGCTTTAAGCTCAGCTTAGGATTGCTCCCTAAGCGATAAATAAGCTGCTTTAACATATTTATCAGGCCTAATAGTAAGAGTGATCGCCCGCTTCGTGCTCTGTAATATCAGCAACACCGGTGATTTCTTCAAACTTAGCTATCATTTCTTTTTCAATGCCTTCTTTTAGCGTTACATCGATCATAGAACAACCGTTACAACCACCACCAAACTGAAGTATCGCTATACCTGCAGCTGTAATTTCAACAAGGCTTACTTGACCACCGTGGTTAGCAAGTTGTGGATTTACTTCGGTTTCTAGCATGTGCTGTACACGCTCGTTTAACGATGCATCGTCACCTATTTTACGTGCTTTAGCATTAGGTGCTTTTAGCGTTAACTGAGTTCCCATTTTGTCGGTAACAAAATCGATTTCAGCTTCTTCTAAAAATGGAGCACTTTCTGCATCTACAACGGCATCAAAACCGTTAAAGTTTAGGCGAATATCGCTCGCTTCTACAGCGTCTTCTGGACAATAAGACACACCACATTCCGCTTGTGATGAACCAGGGTTTACAACAAACACACGAATATTGGTTTGTTGTGATTGATCTGCTAATAGTTTAGCAAAATGCGCTTGCGCTGTTTCGGAAATAGAAATCATAAAACCATCTATACTTGACTAAATTACTCGGATACTGCGTATCATACTCCGCTCATCGTGTTGCGGCTAGTGTTGAGCGTAAAAAGTTGGCATCTATTTTAAGCAATGGTAGCGTGCAAACAACGAACATTTTTTGAGTGATTTATATGCGTTTGGTATTAACAATAATGGTGGCAATGCTTAGCTTTTCAAGTGTAGCAAAACCGCTTTCGTATTATTTTGAACAAGATGTAACATTTGACCCCGCTATTCCAACACCTGAGCAAGTGCTTGGCTACGAAGTAGGAGAGTGGCATGTAAGGCACGATCAGCTCGTGCGTTACATGGAAATATTGGCTGATAAAAGCGATCGTATAAATTTTGAAGTAATTGGTCGCACGCATGAACAGCGCCCACTTGTAATGCTAACGATTACTGCACCGCAAAAGCTTAAAAATATAGAGCAAATTCGAGAGTCTCATTTAGCTCGATTAAGTAATAACAATGGCACTAAAACTGACTCTGCAAAACAGCCTGCAGTTGTATGGATGGGATACAGTGTGCATGGTAATGAATCATCAGGCAGTAACTCATCGTTGCTGGTGGCATATTACTTAGCCGCCGCACAAGGTGCTGAAATAGATGAATTATTAAATAACACGGTTATTTTACTCGACCCTTCACTTAATCCAGATGGACTTGCTCGTTTTGCTAATTGGGCGAACAGTAATCGGGGCATGAACTTATCAAGCGATCCTAAAACGCGTGAACATGTTGAAAATTGGCCAAGTAGCCGTACTAACCATTACTGGTTTGATTTAAATCGCGACTGGTTATTGCTGCAGCACCCAGAATCGCGTGCGCGTATTGCCAAATTTCATCAGTGGAAACCTAATGTTTTAACCGATTTTCATGAAATGGGACCTAACAGCAGTTACTTTTTTCAGCCTGGTATTGCGAGCCGTAAGCACCCAATAACACCAGATGAAAATGTAACATTAACCAAAGCTATTGCTAACTATCATGCAAAAACATTAGATGAAAACAACGCTCTTTATTTTACCGAAGAAAGCTTTGACGACTTTTATTACGGTAAAGGTTCAACTTATCCTGATGTGAATGGTGGTGTAGGAATTTTATTTGAACAAGCAAGCTCTCGCGGGCATGTGCAAGAAACCATAAACGGTACACTTACTTTTCCTTTTACTATTAAAAACCAGTTATTAACGAGCTTATCAACCTTTAAAGCAGCTGTTGACAATCGAACTGCGTTACTTGACTACCAAGCTAAGTTTTATAATCAGGCGGCTGATTTAGCCAGTGATGAAAGCTTTGAAGGTTATGTTGTTGAGGGCGAAAAAGATAACTCGCGTATTAAATACTTTTTAGAGTTGTTAAAGCAACATCAAATTGATGCTTTCCCACTGACTAAATCACTTAAAGCGAATGGTAAAAGCTTTACAACTAATAGCTATTTTGTGCCCTTAGCACAACCGCAATATCGTTTGGTAAAAGCTATTTTTAGTGAGCAAAAAAACTTTGCTGATAATACCTTTTACGATGTGTCTGGATGGACATTAGCGCATGCGTTTAATCTACCTTTTGCCAAAGTAAAAAGCAGCTGGGGTTTAGAGGTGGCAAATGCATCATGGCAAAAAGCAGTTAAACCTTCTTTTGCTAAACTTGAGCAAGGTTATGCTTTTGGTTTTTCGTGGGATGACTACCTAGCACCTAAAATGTTAAACAGCCTTTTAAAGCAAGGTGTTAAAGCGCGGGTAGCATTAAGTCCATTAACAGCTAAAACAAACTCAGGCGAAGTGAACTTTGATGCTGGCAGTATTATTGTCCCAGCTGGCTTACAAACAACTAACGATTGGGTAGATATACTAAATAAAGCACAAAATGAATTTGGAATTGCGATTAAGCCAATAACTACCGGCCTTACAAGTAAAGGTGCTGATTTAGGGTCTCGTACAATGGCCGTTGTTAGCGAGCCAAAAGTGTTATTAATAGGCGGTAAAGGCGTAAGCCAGTATGAAGCAGGAGAAGTATGGTATTACCTCGACCGCTTTGTAGGCGTTGCACCAACAATTGTTGAAATGGAGCGTTTAGGCTCTATTGAACTCAGTAATTACAGTCATATAGTACTTGCTCATGGTAACTACAATAGCCTATCGGATGCTGACAAAGTGGCAATCAAAGGTTGGGTAAGAAAAGGTGGCGTTATTTGGGGCCATAAAGGCGGCGCTAAATTTTTAGCTGATCAGCAATTACTCAAAGCAAGTTATCTATCACGCCAAGATGTAGCAAGTGTATTTAAAACCAAAGGGTTAAGTTACGCCGATAAAGATCATTTAGCGGGGCGTCAGCGCATTGCCGGGGCTATTTTTAATACTAATGTAGATTTGACTCATCCGCTTACGTTTTCACTTAAGCGCAATACATTGCCCGTATTCAAAAACAGTACTTGGTTACTTGAAACTTCAGATGCACCGTTTGTAAATATACTTACCTACACTAAAAACCCATTATTGGCAGGCTTTACCGATGCCGTTAATGTTGAGCAGGTTGCTGGCGGCGCTGGCTTAATTGCTCACTCATATGGACGAGGTACAGTGATAGGCATGACCGACGACCCTGTATTTAGAGGTTACTGGTATGGGACTAGTCGACTACTAAGCAACGCTTTATTTTTTGGTCATACGTTTCGTGCAAATGGCGAATAATACTTTTTAATAATTAAATAGGCGTTAAGCAAGTTGTAAAAGCCCACACTTGTTTAGCGCCTGCTTGTTTTAGTGCACTAGTAGCTGCGTTTAATGTTGCCCCTGTCGTCATCACATCATCAATAATAGCGACGGTTTTTCCGCTCATATCCTCTGTACAAATAAAGGCATTTTTTAAATTTTTAACTCGCTTGGTTTTTGAAAGTGCAGATTGCGCTTGGGTTTTTTTATTGCGTATAAGACTACTATTTAAAGGTGCGAATTGAGACAAAAGAGGCTGCCATACTTGGCTTACCTGATTAAAACCGCGTGTTACGAACCGGCTTTTATGAAGAGGTAAAATAATAAAAACATTTGGTAAAACGGGACTTTGCTCAAAAAACTGCGCTAACTGCTTTTTAATAGTTTGCTGTAATGCTTTTTTATAATGGATTTGGTTATTAAATTTTAGCCGTTTAAGCCAATGCTCAAAGGGCGGTTGATAAAAAGCGCAGGAAAATAACTTATCAAACTCGCAATTAGGAAACATCTCAACAATATCGGGCCGATGGAGCAAGTTATTATGCTTACTAAAATCAAATAACGGTAAATCTTCAAGGCAATAATCACATAACCCTAAATTGGCCGTAATCGGGCTTTGACATTGCACGCAATAAGAGGGAAATAACCAATTTAAAACGGCTTGTTTCATTGATTCACTCCGTGCATTACAACCACCTATTTAAACGTTATGATAAGCCTAAGTTTGGTAAAGGTTAGGCAAATATGCAAAATGAGTTAGTGTTATTACATGGTTGGGGAATGAATCAGGGTGTATGGCAATTAGTACAGCCAGAACTTGAGTCTTTATATTCAGGAAATGTACGTAGCCTTGACCTACCGGGATTTGGTAATAGCCTTGTTTGCCCAAGCCCTTATACTTTGCATGATGCAGCAGTAATTTTAAGTGAGCAGCTAAAGCCTCAGTCTATTTTAATGGGATGGTCGTTAGGTGGTTTATTTGCACTTTATATTGCAAAACATTGGCCCGAAAAAGTATCAAAAGTTATTTTAATTGCATCGACTCCTTTTTTTGCGGAGGCAGGTAATTGGCCTGGAATAAAACCGAATGTATTGACGCAGTTTAAAGAGCAATTAGTTAATCATCGAGAAAAAACCATAGATCGCTTTTTAGCTATTCAAGCAATGGGTAGCGAATCGGCGCGTGATGATATAAAGCAACTTAAACAATTATTAAACCAATATAGTGCGCCAAAAAGCGAAGCATTAAGTGCTGGCTTAGATATTTTACAAAATGACGACCTTCGTGACTTATTTGCACATTGCCCAGTACCTATTAAAGGCGTATTTGGCCGACTAGATGCGTTAGTGCCTTATAAAGCAATTTCAAAAATGTCAGCACTAAATACTGAGTTTGAATACGAAGTGCTAGATAAAGCGTCGCATGCGCCATTTATTTCTCATAAAAGTGAGTTTTTATCTGTCGTTAAATCAATGCTTTAAAATAGAGCTAATAATAGCGCGGTTTAAAGCTTTATTTTGAGTATAACCTGAGCGATAATTAAACAATGTTTATTTGATGGAGATTTTAATATGCCAATCGGATCTGTATTTAATAGTGGTGTAGAAGGGTTTAATCGCGCTAGCCAAGGTATTGAAAAAGCCAGTGCTGAGATTAACCGTGCCAGTATAGAGCAGCAAGACGACGCGCAATTAGCGCAGCAACGTCAGCTTAGCGCAGCACGCCCAGAAGAAGCCATTACTGCACCTGTAGCACAACCAGCTCGTGTTGATGAAGCACTTGTTAATTTGAAAGTTGAAGAATTTAACGCTAAGGCAAACACGCAATCAATTCAAACGGCCGATGATGTACTTGGCACGTTAATCGATATTAAAGTTTAGTATAATGAATATTGTCATGCCATTTCCGTCTATCAATATAAACACAGCAAATGTTTATACGGAAACCGCACGGCGTGACAACCAGCTACGAGAAGTTATTCCTGCTCCTGCTTCAAGCAGTGCGAGCAATACTGAAACCAAAGCGCAAAGCGATGCTGAAAAAGCAAAATTACCAGGCAGTAGCGATGCTGCGACTTATAACGCAACGGGAAAAATAGCAGACGAAAAGTCAGTTCAGCAGCGCGATGGAAACTCAGAAAATCCTGAGGGCTCTGAGGAAGAAAGTGAAGCAATCGAGAAAAAAGAATCTGAGCAAGAAGAGCTGCAATTAGAACAAGAACAACAGCAAATTAAAGAACTTAAAGCCCGCGATACGGAAGTACGTGTGCACGAGCAAGCTCATGCTGCTGTTGGCGGGCAACATGCAGGATCGCCTAGTTATGGTTATGAACGCGGTCCGGACGGCACCAACTATGCTGTAAGTGGTGAGGTACAAATTGATGTATCTGAAGTCCCCAATGATCCGCAAGCCACTATCGATAAAATGCAAACCGTACGTGCTGCCGCATTAGCGCCTGCAGAGCCATCGGGAGCGGATAGATCAATAGCAGCTGATGCAACACAAAAAATGGCAGCTGCCCAAGCCGAACTTGCGATGCCAGAAGAAGAGCAAAGCGAAGAAGATGAGCAAAGTAATAAGCTTTCAGCCAGCGAAAACAGCATTGCAGAATCAGAAAACGACACCAATACAGAGCAATCTCGCGATGCCGATGTGGAAGCTCGATCTGGGCGTATTGCTAATTTTTATCAAATGACGAGTTCACCACAAAGCGAAAGTGGCTTTTCGGCGTATGGTTAATAATTTAGTAAAATGAACACAAAAAAACCGCTTACGCGGTTTTTTTAGTTTTGGTTAAAGTTTATTTTTTCGTTTTAGCGTTAGCGAACGCATCGGCAAATGCATTACCCATTAACGCGTTACCGTTGTCACGTTTAGGCTTTGCAGCGCGAGATTGTGAGTTATTAGTACGTGTTTGTGCTTTTTGCGCCGCAGGGGCTGCTGACTTATTACTTGTATCAATATCGTCATCTAAACGCATAGTAAAGCTTATGCGTTTACGTGCTGCGTCTACTTCAACTACTTTCACTTTTACAATATCGCCCGCTTTTACTACTTCGCGTGGGTCTGATATAAATTTATTAGTGATTGCTGAAATATGCACTAAGCCATCTTGGTGAACACCTACATCAACAAATGCACCAAAGTTAGCAACGTTTGAAACCACGCCTTCTAAGATCATACCTGGTTTTAAGTCGCTAATTTTTTCAACACCCGCTTTAAACTCAGCAGTTTTAAATTCAGGACGCGGATCGCGACCTGGTTTATCAAGCTCAGTAATAATGTCGGTAACGGTTGGCAAACCAAATTTATCATCAATATAATCGTTAGCAGCAAGTTTAGTTAAAAAGTCACTGTTACCAATTAAGCTACTTACATCTACGCTGTTACGTTCACAAATACGTTTAACAATAGGGTAGGCTTCAGGATGAACAGATGAATTATCTAGCGGATCGCTACCATTGTTGATACGTAAAAACCCAGCGGCTTGTTCAAAAGCTTTTGGCCCTAAACGCTCAACCTTTTTAAGCTCACTACGCTTGGTAAATACGCCATTAGTATCTCGGTAATTAACGATATTTTGCGCTAATGTTTTGTTTAAACCAGACACGCGGGTAAGTAGCGGTACTGATGCCATGTTCAAATCGACGCCAACTGAGTTTACACAATCTTCAACGACTGAAATAAGGCTTTGGCCTAATTGGCTTTGCGATACATCGTGTTGATATTGGCCAACACCAATTGATTTCGGCTCAATTTTAACTAGTTCAGCAAGTGGATCTTGAAGGCGGCGCGCGATAGATACAGCACCACGAATAGAAACGTCTAAATCAGGAAATTCATTCGCGGCAAATTCAGACGCTGAGTAAACTGATGCACCCGCTTCGCTCACCATTATTTTATTAAGTTTTAGCTCGGTATTGGCTTTCATAAGTTCAGCAACTAACTTATCAGATTCGCGAGATGCTGTACCGTTACCAATCGCAATAAGCTCTACTTTATGCTGGCGACAAAGTTGCTCTAATGTACGCAACGATTTATCCCAGTGGTTTTGTGGTGCATGAGGGAAAATAGTTTGTGTCGCTAGCAATTTACCTGTGCTATCAACAACGGCAATTTTACAGCCTGTACGTAAACCAGGATCGAGGCCAAGTGTAGTACGAGGGCCAGCAGGTGCTGCCATTAATAAATCTTTCAAGTTTTTAGCAAATACATCAATGGCGCCAGTTTCTGCTTTTTCGCGCATTGCTGCAAAAAATTCATTCTCTAGGTGCAGGCCTAATTTAATTTTCCACGCCCATTGCACAACATTTAATAACCAAGGGCTTGCCGCTTTATATTTAATATCTAAACGATAATGATCGGCAATCATTTGAGCACACAGTTGTGCTGAATTTTCAGAGCTTGGCTCAGGGTTAACATTTAACTGAAGTACGCCCTCATTTCGGGCTCTAAGCATTGCAAGAGCACGGTGAGAAGGGACTTTTTTAAGAAGCTCTTGATGCTCAAAGTAATCGCGATATTTTGCACCTGTTTGTTCTTGGCCTTTAATCACTGTACTTTCAATAGCACCATTTTGACTAATATGACTTCTAAATTTAGCGAGTAATTTAGCGTCTTCTGCAAAGCGCTCCATTAAAATAAATTTAGCGCCTTCAAGTACCGCCTTTACATCTGCAAAGCCTTTTTCGGCATCTACAAATTGCGCTGCTTGTTGCTCTGGGTCAAGATTCGCATCTTTAAATAGTGCATCGGCCAGTGGCTCTAAACCTGCTTCAATTGCTATTTGGCCTTTAGTACGGCGTTTAGCTTTATAAGGTAGGTATAAATCTTCGAGTTCAGTTTTACTTTGTGCATTGGCAATATCGGCACTTAGTTCAGCAGTTAACTTTTTCTGAGATTCGATAGTCGATAAAATAAAACTACGGCGTTCTTCAAGCTCTCGTAAGTAAGATAAGCGCTGTTCTAAAAGGCGTAATTGAGTGTCGTCTAAACCACCTGTAATTTCTTTTCGGTAGCGGGCAATAAAAGGAACAGTTGCGCCTTCATCAAGTAACTTTGTTGCAGCAACAACTTGTTGCTGCTGTGCGTTTAGTTCTATGGCTAAACGTGCAGAGATATCGCTCATGCAAAAACCTTTTTATACAATAAAATAAGACCAGAAGCGTGTTTCTGGCGTAGTTAATTGCTTGAATAATATCACAGGAGGTAGTAATGAAAAGCTCTTAAAGCAAGCTATTTTACTTGCTTTAAGATGGTTGGGTAGGGAGTAAATTAATTCAGCTAAAAGAGCGCCCTAGTGAGGGTGCTCTATGTTTTCTAATACTTCACTGAAAGAGTGAGCAATAGGCGAAATATTTATAGGGATATGCAATGTTTTAGCTATTTGACGTGCTGAAATTAAACCGCAAATTTCGTTGCTTGCCGTCGTTACTAATAAGAACATTGTACCCTGATGCTCCATTGTTTGTAGCGCGTCACCAATGCATGCGTAGCTCAAGCTTTGCATGCTCACACCCATAATTTTACTAATAGGTGTCATGATATGGCGTAAGCTTACTTCGCCTCTTGGCGTATTTAAGCGCTCGGCAATAATAGTTATTTTAGAGCTTTGTAAATCAGCGCTAGAAACAAGACCAATCAATTTTTGGTGCTCGTCAGTTACTAAAACAAAGTCTGATTGTTTTGCGCTTACTTGTTTAAGTGCTTCAGTTATTGTTGTTTCGTGCTGAGCGCGAATAGGTGTTGTTTGCGTAAAGTTGTTTACCATTTTTAATGCAGGAGATGCTAAATCAATTAATGGTTGATCATCTGCAAATGTGCTTGCAATAACGCCGTGAGATACATTTTGAGTACGTAATTCTTTAAAGTTAGACATAATAGTCACCTTACTAGTTATAAAATTTAATTAAATTGTAAAATAATGAATTAAATTAAATAGCTAGGTGGTCCACGTTGGTACGCAGTGCTAAAAGGTCTGTTTAAATTAGTGCTCTTGTAAAAAGAGTGTACGGCATTAGGGAGTGGTTGAAGCGCCCCAAGGGTAATCGTATTAGCATGAGAATCGACGTCAAAGTCGAGATTCGCTTGGTCAGGAGTATCGCAAGCAATAAAGTGATTAGATATTTTAGCGTTATCAAGGTTTACCTGCGTGGTATGGGCGTGCAGCGTCAAGCTCACACTCATTAAAAGTGCAAACAATACGGCATTACTTAATATGCGCTGTACTACGTTTGACATAACCACGACCTTAAAAAGACCTTAAAAATTTCAAAAAGACCTTAAAAATTTCAAGTTAAAAATAACCTGCTTAACTACCTTATATCCTACTCAAATAGATTACACAATGAAAAGTTAATGTGATCTGAATCAATGTTTTTATTTGTAGGTACTGATATAGGAATTATTTTTGATATTCAATAGTATTTATATACCACTGCTTTTTACCTTGAGGGGTAAGTACTTCAAAATCGTCATCTACTTGTTTTTTAATCAACGCGCGCGCCATCGGCGAATCTATTGATATATAGTCTTTACGCTCATAAATTTCATCCGGGCCTACAATTTTAAATTTTTTGATATCACCTTCATCATTTTCTATTTCTACCCATGCGCCAAAAAATACTTTCCCATCTTGAACGGGAGAGTAGTCGATGATTTTTAAATCAGGAATACGCTTTCGCAAGTACCGTACCCGGCGGTCTATTTGGCGTAATAAGCGCTTATTATACTGATAGTCAGCGTTTTCAGAGCGGTCTCCGAGGCTGGCTGCCCAGCTCACTATTTTGGTTACTTCGGGGCGCTTAACATTCCACAAGTGGTCGTGTTCTTGTTGTAACTGCAAGTAACCTTCGCGGGTAACTAAATTTGTTTTCATGGTGAATTCTTTATTAATTCTAATGGTGTGCACGTTATTAAATTTGCCAAAACTTGTCGAGTGTAAAATTTAATAAAGTATGCGCAAGTAAGCTTTGAAATGTTCAGTAACAATCTAAGCAGGTAATTAATTTTTGATTATTAAGTTTTTCATTTATATTAACTAGTAATTGGATATAAAAATAAGAAAGAGATAATGGGACACGAAACCACAAAAGTATTAGTTGTAGATGACGATATGCGCTTACGCAGTTTGCTTGAACGTTACTTAGTAGAGCAAGGTTTTATTGTTAGAACCGCAGGTAATTCGGATCAAATGGATAGACTCCTAGAGCGTGAAAACTTTCACTTAATGGTTCTTGATTTAATGCTCCCAGGCGAAGATGGTTTATCGATTTGCCGCCGTTTACGCCAAAAAGAAAACGAAATCCCTATTGTAATGCTTACCGCTAAAGGCGACGAAGTAGACCGTATTATTGGCCTTGAGCTTGGCGCTGATGACTACATTCCTAAACCTTTTAATCCTCGTGAATTGCTTGCGCGTATTAAAGCAATTTTACGTCGCCGCGCAAAAGAAGTGCCAGGTGCTCCCGCTGCTGAGGAAAACTTAATTGCTTTTGGTAAATTTACGCTTAATTTGGCAACGCGAGAAATGAGTGAAGGAGATAAAACAATTTCACTTACCAGTGGTGAGTTTGCAGTACTTAAAGCGCTGGTTTCGCATCCGCGTGAGCCACTTAGCCGCGATAAGCTAATGAACCTAGCGCGTGGTCGTGATTACAGTGCGCTTGAACGAAGTATTGACGTGCAAGTGTCGCGACTTCGCCGCATGATTGAAGTAGATGCGGCCAATCCGCGTTATATTCAAACCGTTTGGGGTTTGGGCTATGTGTTTGTTCCCGACGGTGAAAAGTAATATTTATGGGTTTTTTTCCGCGTAGTGCGTTTGGGCAAACTGTATTTTTAGTGGCAGCTTTGCTGCTGATCAATCAAATAGTGTCGTATGTTACGGTTAGTTTTTACGTTGTAAAGCCAACTATTGAGCAAGTTAATTTAATGCTCGCTAAACAAATTAAAACGGTATTTATTGATTGGGAAGACGGCGTTGAAATAAACGACGAAGTATCTGCAAAGTTTTTTGAAATCACTGGCATCGAGGTAATGACGCAGCGCGAAGCAATGCGCCAAGGACTTGGGCAAAGCCGCGAATATTCTATGCTATCGCGTAGCATGACTGAGCAACTTGGTGGTTATTCTCGTGTACGTATTAGTCAAACAGATCCGTTAATCTATTGGGTTGAAGCACCTCAAGCGCCTGGTTATTGGGTAAAAGTACCGCTTAAAGGTTTTAAAGAGAATAACTTAGAGTTTTTGACTTTTTACTTATCAAGTATTGGATTTTTGAGTGTGCTGGGTGGATGGTTGTTTGCAAGGCACCTCAATAGGCCTTTAAAAGCTTTGCAACAAGCCGCAGTAAAAGTAGGCAAAGGCGACTTTTCTACCAAGTTAGAAGAAGAAGGCTCTACAGAAGTAATAGAAGTAACGCGCGCGTTTAACCAAATGTCGCGCGGAATTGCCGCACTTGAAAACGACCGCCGTTTACTAATGGCTGGTGTGTCTCATGATTTACGCACGCCGCTTACTCGCATCCGTTTAGCTACCGAAATGATGGTTGATGAGGACGACTATCTTCGTGAAGGTATTATTTACGATATAGAAGATATGAACGGGATTATCGATCAGTTTATTGAGTATTTACGCCACCATAAAACAGATGAGCTAAGCTGCGAAGATATAAATGCTTTAGTTGCCGAAGTTGTTAATTCTGAGCTTCAGCATCAACGTACTATTACGTTTAAAAGTAATCCAAATATAGGAAATATACCGTTAAGCTCTGTGGCTATTAAGCGTGTGATTACCAATATGATTGGTAATGCACTGCGTTATTCTGAGGGCGATATTGAAGTACTTAGCTATTTTAATTCAAACAAAAAATACGTGGTTATTGCTGTAAACGACAGTGGCCCCGGCATTCCTGAAAATGAATTAGAGTCTGTGTTTGAGCCATTTAAACAAGGCGATGCGGCGCGTGGCAGTGAAGGTAGCGGCTTAGGCCTTGCTATTATTAAGCGCATTGTTGATATGCACGACGGTAAAGTAAAACTAGAAAACCGCCCAGAAGGCGGTTTAAGTGCACAAGTATATTTGCCAATAAAGGTATCAACCCCTGCATAGTAAATACAGGGGTTTTATTATATTAAAGTGCTTTAAAACGAATAGCGGTGCCGCCACTGGTGGCTAGCTTAAGCGTTAGTTTATCGTTTGTAGTTACAATACGTTTTTCGATAACTAGATCGTACGGATTGTTTTTCCACTCTGCGCTTTTACCATCCTTATAAATTTGTGCTTCAAACTTTTTGCCTTGCTCTAAAAAGTCGAGTTTCACCTCAATAGTACGAGCCTTTTCGTCAGTAACAGCACCTAGGTACCAATCGTTTCCTGAGTATTTAGCACTTTTACGCTCTTTGCGAGCAAATACAATAAAGTCGCCTACTTCACCATCAAGAGCCACACTTTGTTGCCAATCTGTTGGTACGTCTTGAATAAATTGAAATGCGTCGGGCTTCTCTAAGTAATTTTTAGGCAGATCAGCAGCCATTTGAATTGGGCTATACAACACAACATAAAGTGCGAGTTGTTTGGCAAGTGTGGTTTGTGGGCGGTTTGTATCGCCTCCTAAACCATTAAAGCTCATATCAAAAATACCTGGCGTAAAGTCCATTGGTCCTGCAAGCATGCGGGTAAAAGCAAGCATTGGTACATGCTCTGGTGGGTTAGGTGGTGAACCCCATGCATTGTATTCTTGTCCGCGTGCACCTTCGCGCGCAATCCAGTTTGGATAAGTACGGCGCAGGCCTGTATCTTTAATTGGCTCGTGAGTATTAATGCTAATTTTATGTTTAGCTGCAAGTTTTACATTATAAAGGTATTCGTTAACCATAAACTGGCCGTCATGCCACTCGTGGCGAGCAATGCCGCTTTCGTCTATACGCTTTATATTACCGCCATCGGCTACATAACCTGTTTTTACTTGGCTTACGTTTGATTTTTCGTAAAGGGCAAAGGCATCTTCCATTTGGTCACGGTAGTTGCTTACATTGCCTGATGTTTCATGGTGGCCAATGAGCTGTACGCCTTTTTCTTTGCCGTATTGAGCAAGCGCTGCTATATCAAAGTCGTCGTACGGTTTGGTAAAGTTAAATACATCGCCATTAAAGTACCAATCGCCATCCCAGCCAATATTCCAGCCTTCAACGAGTACGCCATCAAACCCATATTGTGCTGCAAAATCCATGTAGTATTTTGTGGTTTGTGTAGTGGCGCCGTGTTTTTTACCGCTGCCCCATGTTTGCGTGTTTATATGCATACCCCACCAAATACCGACGTATTTACCAGGTTTAACCCACGACACATCACCCAACTTATTAGGCTCGTTTAGATTTAGTATTATGTCTGAATTAACTAACCCAACAGCGCTGTCGGCTATTTGAATGGTGCGCCATGGTGTTTTAAAAGCACCTTGTTTTTTAACGGCAACACCATCTGACCACGGAGTTAAATCGGCGGTAAACGTACCAGGACGACGCTGATTAAGCACCATACCTGCGTAATCAACAAGGGCAGCTTCATGAATACTAATGTGAGTACCGTCACTTGTTTTAAACGTAAATGGTGTGTGAGCTAGTGGAGCTTCGTTAAGTGGGGTAGTGTTATACACATATTCGTAGCGGTTCCAGCCTCGAGCAGGTATCCACCATGCGGTAGCATCTTGACTATTGTTTATTGCAAATTCAGTTAACTCTTTAGTTATTTCTGTATGTTCGAAGCCGGTTTGTTGTGGCACTTCGTATCTAAAACCTACGCCACTATCAAATGCTTTAAATCGAATGGTGTAGGTGCCTTTATTTGGCTCATTTTTTGTAAAGGTAACGGCTAATTCGTTATATTCGTCAACAACGTTTTGGCGTTCACCCCAGGGTTGTTGCCACTGCGAGTTAACGCTTTGTTGTTCAATGCTTTTAATTTTAAAACCATCGCTAAAGGCTGCTTGTGTTTTAAATTCAAAGCCAAGTAAGGACTTATTAATAACTGCTTTATTTTTAAATTTAATTGAATAACTTGGCGTGGTGCTTTCGTCAGAAATAATGACTGTTATTTTTGTGTCTGGCGATTTTAGCTCTACGGTTTGTCCGTAGCTATTACTAGCAAAGGCTAAAAGCACAAGTGCTGGTATTCTCATGGTGTGTCCTTAGATGAGTCGGTGGTGACATTTAAGGATAATGACTGTTGGTGATTAATACGACTGCTTACATACGTATTCAATGTTTTAAAAAATAGAAAGAATTTAATGGCTTAATCGGTCTATAATGTAAACAAATTGATAATGACGGTCAGAAAAATGATAAAAAGCTTACTTTGTGTATTTTTACTAAGTGTTAGTACTGGAGTTTTTGCAGTAAATATTACAATTAAAAATGCTAATAATGACCAGTTACCCAACGCTGTTGTATGGCTAACTGCAGGAGACTCTTCTAGTGTTATTCCTCCTGAAGCACCTTATGCTATGAGCCAGCAAAATCGAGAATTTAAGCCACGTATTTTAGTTGTACCAAAAAATGCAAAAGTAGAGTTTCCGAATGCGGACTCTATCATGCACCATGTTTATTCATTTTCTAAAGCCAAAACGTTCGAATTAAAGCTATATAAAGAGCATCCTAAAGCGCCCATTACTTTTGACCAAACGGGTGTGGTTGAGCTTGGCTGTAACATTCACGACTGGATGCTAGGTTATATTGTGGTGGTAGATAGTACTATTTTTGCTATTACTGATGAAAACGGGAGTGTTGATTTAAGCGCTAATGCAGGCGAATACACGTTAAGTGTTTGGCATTCTGGATTTAGTGATATTAGTAAGGTTGAATCTCAAACTATTACTGTGGCTACTAACCCGATCACTTATAAAGTAAAGCAGGAAATTGCGGAGCAAATTGACTTTGCTACGGATGAATTTGATGACTATTAATAGCTTAATGAGGCTGGTGCTTGTCTCCGGTGCTTTATGTTTTAGTAATGTATTGTACGCACAAGTAAAAGGCTTAATACAGGTCAGAACAGTGCAAGGCGACGATACGCTTAGCTTCCAAGAGGGCGGTATCGGGCTTTATCGGCATGATACTAAAAGCGATGAACTTATTTTATCCCAAGGTATTTTAGACTTTAATATTGATTTGGCATCTAGTTGGTCGGCTCATGGTGTGCTAAATGCGAATCAGGATCCTGACGTTGGCTTAGGTTTTACGCAAGCCTATGTAAAGTATCAGCCGCTTTCTAACAGTAACTATAAATGGCATGTGCGCGTAGGGGGATTTTATCCACTTATGTCGCTTGAAAACCCTGACATAGGCTGGACTTCTCCTTATAACTATACAAACTCAGCTATTAATAGCTGGATAGGTGAGGAAGTGCGTACTGTTGGTGCTGAAGTAACTATTAAGCGCCCAGCAAAACGTTTTAACAGCAGACATAGCTTTAGCTTTGTAGGTGCGACATTTAAAGGCAATGACCCTGCAGGTACTTTACTTGCGTGGCGTGGTTTTGCATTACACGATAGGCAAACTACATTTAACGAAAGCGTGCAATTTTTGCCTGTAGCGGCATTAAACGAATACGAATTACGCTGGCAAGCTAATCAGGTTTTACCGTTTGAAGAGGTAGACGGGCGCTTTGGCTATTACGCCGGTATACATTGGGATTATTTGAAAAAATCACAATTTAGAATTTACTACTATGATAACAACGGCGATCCAGCGGCGGTTAATTATAGTTCAGGGCAGTATGCTTGGGATACTCGCTTTACGAGCGCCGCTTGGCTTTATAAATTTAACAGTAAAACACGTTTTATTGCACAGGTGCTCAATGGCAAAACCGAAATGGGCGCTAATGCTTTAATAGATAATGCCTTTTACAGTCATTATTTAATGCTAAGCCATAAAGAAGGTAAGCATCGAGTTTCGGTACGTTATGATTATTTTAAAGTGACAGATAACGACACCACTGCATTTGATCCTAATGCAAGCAATGGCGAAGGTTTAACCGCAACATGGAGATACCAGCTTACTAATAAATTACAAATTGGGGTTGAAGGTTCAGCAGTTAAAAGTGTTGCAAAAAACAGAGTGCCAATTGGATTTAATGAACGAATCTCGCAGCAGCAAGTAATGCTAAATGCGCAATGGCGTTTTTAAAAGTATAAAAAAGGGAGCATTTACATGCTCCCTTTTTAGTTTAATAAAATTGGTATAGATTATACCAACCTGCATAAATCTTTGATCAATTTAACGAATTAAATTGCACTATAACGTCGTTAAAAATTTTTTATTTAGAACAACTAGATACAAAAATTTTTGCCTAGTTCTAGCGTAATTTTCTTAACGTTAAATAGACCCCATATATAAGCAGATTGGTATTATTTTTTATCGAATGCGCGCTTCATGTAGTTAGGTGTAGCGAGTGCACCATGATGAATGCCGCTATTGTAGTATTCACTTTGCTCAGCTATTTGTGCTGCGCCGTCTTCTCTGAAACCGTTAAATGTCTCTGATTTACGTGCAAGTGTTACTGACCATAAACCGCTTGGGTAAATTGGTTGTGGGAATGGCAGTGTTTGTAAATCGTTAAAGCCTACGCTTAGCATTGCTTCGCGCATTTCAACTAGTAATGGCATATGCATAAGTGGCGATTCACTTTGCTGTACTAAAATACCACCTGGGCGCAGTGCATCTAAACAGCTTGTGTAAAACGCATGATTAAATAAACCTTCACCTGGGCCTACCGGATCTGTGCCATCAACAATAACCACGTCGATAGATTCGCCAGCGGCTTCGCGCATGTATTTAATACCGTCGTCAAACATCACCGTTGCACGTGGATCGTCGTTAGACTCGCAAAGCTCTGGGAAGTACTTTAACGACATTTGCGTTACTACTTCGTCTATATCTATTTGCGTTACTGTTTCTACGCCAGGGTGTTTTAATACTTCGCGTAAAGTACCGCAGTCGCCGCCGCCAATAATAACGACGTTTTTAGGGTTTGGATGCGCTAAAAGTGCAGGGTGGCTGATCATCTCATGATAAAAGAAGTTTTCGCGGGTTGTTACCATGGTACACCCGTCGATGATCATTAAATTACCAAAGTCTGTGGTTTCAAACATTTCTACCTTTTGAAAAGGAGACTGCTTTTCATCTAACTTTTTATTAATACGTAATGAAAATGCGCTGCCATCACGGTCGCTAATTTCAGTAAACCACTTACTTTGATCTAAATTTGCCATAGTTACTATTACACTTTTTAGGTTGAGTATGAAAAAGGGGCAATTCTGCCAGTGCTTGGCGTTTTGCTCAATGACATTTTAACTGATTTGACGAATAAAGTTAGTTAGGAGTGAGTGAAAGTTCAATTTTTGTTAGCCTAGTGGATAGTGACGTATTAAAATGCGCCTTTATACCTAATTGACTAAAGAAGAGTTGCCATGACCTGGGGTTTAGAAACAGCACGCGCCACTTATAACGTTGCTCATTGGAGTGATGGTTATTTTGATATTAACGCACAAGGCGAACTGGTGGCTTACCCAGATGGCGACCAAACAAAACCGGCCATTTCTTTAACACAATTAACTGAGCAGTTTAAACAGCAGGGTTTAACGTTGCCGGTTTTAGTACGCTTTACCGATATTTTAAAAAATCGTGTAGACACACTTACTAACGCATTTACGCAAGCGCGGGCAAATCGTGAATATAACGGTAAATACACCTGCGTATATCCAATTAAAGTAAATCAGCAACGCTCTGTAGTAAGTAAGCTATTAGCGCATCCAAGTGGGCTTGTTGGTTTAGAAGCCGGCTCAAAACCAGAGCTTATGGCCATTTTGGGTGTAGCAAAAGAGCCAATTACTATTGTGTGTAACGGCTATAAAGACAGTGAGTTTTTACGCTTAGCGTGTATTGGCCAAGCAATGGGCCACAGTGTAAAAATTGTGGTAGAGAAGCTTTCAGAATTAACCACGTTATTAGATGAAATAGACAACCTAGGCATTGAGCCAGCTATTGGTATTCGTATTCGTCTAAATTCAGTCGGTAAAGGCAAGTGGCAAAATACCGGTGGCGAAAAAGGTAAGTTTGGTTTAACTGCTGGGCAAGTGCTTAGCGCTGTTGAAGTACTTAAAAAACATAACAAATTGCATTTAATGCAAATGGTGCATTTTCATATTGGATCTCAAATTGCCAACATTCGTGATATTCACCGTGCTTTGCGTGAATGTGCGCGTCACTTTGCTGAGCTTACGCAATTAAACGTACCGTTAAATACCGTTGATGTGGGCGGCGGTCTAGGCGTTGATTACGAGGGCTCTGGATCGCGTAGTGCATGTTCAATGAACTACACAGTAGAAGAGTACGCGCGTAATGTAGTGAATGCATTTGCAGAAGTGTGTGACCAACATAACCTTACGCATCCGGCCATTATCACCGAATCTGGTCGTGCTTTAACGGCTCACCATGCGGTATTAATTACCGATGTAATTGACGTAGAAAAAGCGCCAAATCATTTAAATCCAGAGCCACCGCTTGAAAATAGCGCATTAGTGCTTGATGAGATGTGGCAGTGTTTACAGCGTTTAAACCCGCGTATGGCACTTGAGATTTATCACGATGCTATGCACTTATTTAGCGAAGCGCACGATCAGTACGTGCATGGCTTAGTAAGCATGCTAGAGTGGGCGAAAATAGAGCAGCTTTACTTTACTATTTTACATCGTGTACGTGCATCGCTTAGTAATAACGCGCGCGCGCACCGTGAAGTACTCGACGATTTAAATGAAAAGCTTGCTGATAAACTCTTTGTTAACTTTTCATTATTTCAGTCGTTGCCTGATGTATGGGGTATTCAGCAGTTGTTTCCGGTTATGCCAATCGAAAACTTAACTCAGCCACTGACTCAGCGCGCGATTATTCAAGATATTACCTGTGACTCTGACGGGCAGATTCGTGAATACGTTGAAGGCGCTGGTATCGAGACTAGCTTACCCATTCCAGAATATAAACATGGCGAACAATATCATATTGCTATGTTTATGGTCGGCGCGTATCAAGAAATTTTAGGTGATTTACATAACCTATTTGGCGATACCGATTCGGTGCATGTAGAGCTTAACGACGATGGCTACGTGTTAACCAATGCCATAAAAGGTGATAGCGTTAAGGATGTATTAAAGTTTGTTGACTATGATAGCGCCATTTTAGCTGACAACTTTGCGTACCAAGTTAATAAACTTGATGTATCAGCGCAGTGTAAAGAAGGTTATTTGGCTGAGCTTAATGCAGGCCTTGAAGGCTATACCTATTTTGAAGATTAATAATTTAGGTTAATACCAATTCCATTAAGTATGTGATCTAAATTTTACGCCGAAAAAATAATTCAGTTCTAGGCGTAAATTGATGTAAATGGTTGTTCCCTTTGCAAAATTTACAACAAAGAAATGAGTTGTTTTAGCAAGTAAAATAGATCAGCTATTTATTGGAATTGGTATAATTACATCACTAAGTATAAAAAGTGCAGTAACAAGGTTGCTGCGCCATGTTTAAAGGAATGGAAGTAATGTCAGTTATTCGCAGTGTATTTAGTATTATTTTTTACACAATAAACACACTTTTTTGGTTTGTGCCTATTTTTGTTTGTGGGCTTATAAAGCTTATTCCTATTAAGCCGCTACAAAAGCTTATGAGTTGGGCTGCAAAGCAATTTGCAACAATTTGGGTTACCTTTAATAGCCTAAATCAAAAGTTATTTACACCCACTAAACTTAATGTAACTGGCCTTGAAGAGCTTAAACTAAAAGATTGGTACCTAGTAATTGCAAACCATCAAAGCTGGGTCGATATTTTAGTATTACAGCGCGTGTTTAATCGTAAAATTCCATTTTTAAACTTCTTTTTGAAAAAAGAGCTTATTTATGTGCCTATTTTAGGCTTATGTTGGTGGGCGCTCGACTTCCCATTTATGACTCGCACGAGCAAAAGCCAATTAAAAAAGAATCCAAAGCTGCGTGGCAAAGATTTAGAAACAACGCGTAAGGCCTGCGAAAAATTTAAAGAAATGCCAGTAAGTGTGGTTAACTTTGTTGAAGGCACACGTTTTACTGCGCAAAAGCATGAGCGCCAAAATAGCCCATTTCCACATTTGTTAAAACCAAAAGCGGGTGGTATTGCTTTTGTAATGCAAGCAATGGGTGAGCAGATTACTAAAGTGGTTAACGTAACCATTCATTACCCAGATGGTATTCCTACGTTTATGGATTTTGCTGGTGGTAAGGTAAAAAATATCAACATACACGTGGAAGTAAGGCCGGTAAGCGAAGAGCTGATTGGTGACTACACCGGTGATTCTGAATTTAGAGTGCGCTTTCAAAGCGAGCTAAACCGCTTATGGGAAAATAAAGAGCAAACACTGCAATCGCTCGAAAAAAACCATAAATAAAAGGTAAAAAATATGAGCTTACAGTTATGCTAAAAAAGTGGTTACCAAATTGGCTTAACGGCTTAATTGTAGGCTGCGTATTGTTTTCTAACATGATACTTTTTGGCTCGTTAGTATTTGTACTGGGCCTTATTAAGTTATTACTGCCTTTGCCTGTGGTTAACTCTATATTACACAGTGCTTATAGAGGTTGGTGTAATGGCAACCGTTTAGGACTTTGGTTAGGTTGCCCTAATATTGTGGTTGATATAAGTGGCAACTTAAACTCAAAAAGTTGGTATTTACTTATTTGTAACCACGCGAGTTGGTTAGATATAACGGTACTTAGCTCATTACATGCATTGCCTGCCCCTAAGTTCTTTTTAAAAGACGGATTAAAATACATGCCTTTTATTGGCACTGGTGCGTGGGCCATGGGTATGCCGTTTATGAAACGGGTAAGCAAAGCGCAACTAGCTAAAAATCCAAAGTTGAAAGGGTTGGATGTAGAGCGCACCAAACGTAGCTGTCGTAATTTTCGTCATCATCCTACTACCATCATTAATTTTGTTGAAGGTACACGCTATACGCCAGCCAAACATAATCTGCAACAAAGTCCTTTTAAACATTTATTAAAGCCCAAAGCGGGCGGCATTGCTTTTGCGCTTGAAGTATTAGCCGATCAATTTGATGCCATGCTTAATACAAGTTTAGTATATAGCGGTAAAACAGATCACGTTTGTCGTAACTTGTTAAAAGGTGAGCTAGATTCTATTTATGTTTCTATAGACGTAACGCCCATTAATGAAAGTATGCAGGGCAGCTATCAAAGCGATAAAGTATTTAAAGCTAATTTTCAACATTATGTGAATGAGCTATGGGTTGCTAAAGATCAGCAGCTTGCCGACATTTATGCTCCACAAGATTTACCTGAACCACAAATCAGTAAGGAAATTGAAACACTATGACCAACACCCACCTACAGGAATTAATTGCTCCTTGGTTTGAAAAAGTACCCGACGCGGATTTTCTTAGCTCAATTACCGCAGTCTCAATAGGAATATTCTCTTTATTAATTGTTTACTTATTTACTCGTAGATTAATGTTACCTGGCATTCAAAAAATAGTGACGAGGCTTTCTCCTGAGCGAATTGGTGCGCTTTCTCCTATGCTTAATAAGCTAAATAAACGTATTGCCGGAATGCTGTGCTGCGTATTGTTTTTAGCTACGTTTGATAGCGTATACCCTGTTAACGAAATAGCAGGAGAAATACTAAAAACAATAGGACAAGCTTTGCTTATTATTTATGCGGGTTTTATTTTTAGTAGTATTGTGAGTATTGCGGGTACTATTTATAACCAGTTAGAGTTTGCACGCGAAGTCCCTATTCAGGGCTTAATTCAGGTTGTTAAGCTAATAACCTTTATTGTGTGTGCAATTTTAATTGTGAGCATTTTTCTTGAGAAGTCACCTACTTATATTCTCTCTGGCTTTGGTGCTATTGCTGCCGTTACGTTATTAGTATTTAAAGACACTATTTTAGGCTTTGTAGCCAGTATTCAAATAGCAGCAAATCGCCTAGTAACCTATGGTGATTGGATTCAAGTAGAAAACTACGGCGCCGATGGCGAAGTAATTGATTTGGGTTTAAACACTGTAAAGGTACGTAACTGGGATAACACCATAACCACTATTCCAACTTATATGCTGGTAGCTGGTTCGTTTAAAAACTGGCGCGGCATGCAAGAGTCGGGCGGTAGACGTATTAAACGCTCACTCAATATTGATATGCACAGTATTTGTTTAGTGGGCGATGAGTTTAGAAAGCAAATTGATGCGGCTATTCCGCTGCACGACTATATTCGAGTAACGACGTTACCTGCTCAGGTTTCTAACTTAGGCCTATTTCGTCGCTATGCAGAGGGTTACTTAAAGCAGCACAGTAAAATTAATACGTCGCTTACGTTAATGGTACGAGAGCTACAACCACTTAATCATGGTTTACCTATTGAGTTTTATTGCTTTAGTGAAGACAAACGCTGGATTTCGTACGAGCATTTACAAGCCGAAATAATGGACCATTTGCTTGCGGTATTACCCGTGTTTGGGCTTAGAGCGTATCAAAGTGTAAGTGGGCAATTAAGCCCACCTAACGAGCAACAAACAGATAAGCCAACGTTTAGAGTAATGGCAAATAGTGCTGTAAAAGACCCACAGCAATAAATAAAGCTAAGAGCCACCAAATAGGTGGCTTTTTAAATCGCAGCCATGCAAATGCAATTATTACTAACGCAACTTGCCAAAGGTTGTGCACCGCTGATGTCCAAATTGGCGAATACAGTGCAGCCGCTAAAAAACCTACTACAGCAGCATTAAGTGCCGTTATTGAGCTTGCAAAGCGTGGCTTACTTGCCAAGTTAATCCAACTCTTTTGAAACGCCAGTATAAGTAAAAAACCAGGCATAAATATAAGTAGTGTAGCTATAAGAGCACCCACTAAAGGGAATTCTGTAGTCAGTTGTGCGCCTAAGTAAGTAGCAATAGTAAACATAGGCCCTGGCACTGCCTGTGCACTTGCGTAAGCACTCAAAAACTGATCATTACTCAATGCTGGCACGCCAGCTTGAAGTACCGGCAGTACTACGTGTCCGCCGCCAAACACCATTGCACCTGCCTGGTAAAAAGGGGCAAACAAAGCAAACTCATGTCCTAGTGGAATAAAGCTAACACTAAGCAAGATCGCAAATAATCCCAGTGCAATCCAATTAATATTACTTTTTTTGCTGCTAGCATCTTCTGTGGCTGTACCCAGTTTTAATAAAGGCCATATAGCACCTATTGTTGCAGCGGTTATTAAAATAGCGATTTGAGTTCCCATCATTGGAAATAACACCAAAGCAAATGTACTCATTACAGCAAGTAACTTAAGCGCAGCACTTGTACAAAAGCTTTTAGCCATACTAAGTGTTGCATCAGCGACTATAACAACAGCAAATAACTTTAAGCCTGCAATAATAGCAAAGTAAACAGCGTCAAACTGATGAGCACTAACCGCAAGCAGCACCATTATTAAAAAGGAAGGCAGCGTAAAACCTACAAAAGCAGCTATACCACCCAGTACTCCAGCACGCTCAACACCAATAGCAAAACTAACTTGGCTGGAGCCAGGCCCTGGCAGTGCTTGGCTTAAACTAATAAGCTGCGCGTAACGGGTGTTAGTTAACCAATTTAACGAGTCTACAAAGTGGCGTTTAAAATAACCTAAATGCGCAGCGGGGCCACCAAAACTCATGCACCCTAGTAAAAAAAACTGTCTAAAAATAGCAATTAGCATTGCACCAATATCCTTTGTAAAATTTATTAAATTGTCACAGCGTAGTATGACATTTTTATTAAAATGACACATTAGTTTGGTGTCTGTTTAACAATCAAGCAAGATGCGTTGGTTTTAACACCCTCTTCATAGTTTGTTCATACCTATATTTGCATACTCTTGCTAAATTCTTAATGAATAGGGCATCACCATGACTTTAACTAAATCACTTTTAAGCGTAACCGTAGTAGCTGTATTACTTTCTGGTTGTGAAATGAATAACACAGGTAAAGGAGCCGCTATAGGCGCTGCAGCTGGAGGTGTATTAGGTAAGGCTACGGGTAATCATAAAGATAAACGTATTTTTATTGGCGCAGCAATAGGAGCACTTGCGGGCGCTGCTGTTGGCGACTACATGGATAAGCAAGAAGAAGCTTTTCGTGATGAATTAGCGGGTTCAGGTGTTGAAGTAGTGCGTGAAGGCGATAACTTACGTTTAGTAATGCCATCAAACATTACGTTTGCGACTGCTCAGTCTTATATTTCATCAGGCTTTAACGATACGTTAGATGCTATTGCTAAAGTAATGAACAAGTACGAAAAAACCTACCTCAGTGTGCAAGGGCATACCGACAGTACGGGTAAAGATAGCTTCAACATGAACCTGTCGCGTGAACGCGCACAAAGTGTGAAAGACTACTTAGTGAATCAACAAATTATGGCTACACGTATTAGCACTATGGGCTATGGCGAAACACGCCCAATTGCAACTAATGATAGTGCAAATGGCCGTGCTCAAAACCGCCGTGTAGAAATTCAGATAGTGCCAAATACCGAAGGTTAATCCTTATTAAACTGTAATTCACACAGTTTTTGATACAGCGGGTTACTTACTAACAACTCTTGGTGAGTACCCGTTGCTATAATCTCCCCATTTTCCATGACTACAATCACATCGGCATGTTTTACCGTTGCCAGCCTATGGGCAATTATTAATGTTGTTCTATTTTGCATTAAATGCTCAAGCGCTGCTTGTACATGGTGCTCACTTTGCGCATCCAGCGCGCTGGTGGCTTCATCAAGAAGAAGTATTTCAGGGTCTTTTAATATAGCACGTGCAAGCACAATACGCTGCTTTTGCCCACCCGATAACCTCACACCCTGCTCACCTAAAAAACTGTTATAACCTTGCGGTAATTGTTTAATAAATTCATCGGCATGCGCATACTTTGCTGCGGCATATATTTGCTCATCGGTTGCGTTTGGGTTGCCGTAACGAATGTTATGCATTACATCGGAGCTAAACAAAATAGGGTTTTGCGCTACCATGCCCATTTTATTGCGCAGAGTATTAAGTGATAAATCTTTAATGTTTACATCTTTAAATTTAATGGCTCCGCTAGCTGGATCGTAAAAGCGTTGTAGTAATTCAAATAACGTTGTTTTACCTGCGCCAGAAGGGCCAACAATTGCCACGGTTTGGCCTTGATTTATATTTAGGCTTATTTTATTAAGCGCGCTTACGTCTGGGCGAGAGGGATAGTTAAAGCTTATATTTTCAAGCGTAATAGCAGGGCTATTATTTTCTTGCAGTAAATTACTATCTTGTGGGTTTAGCGGGTTTTCTATTTCACTTTTAACAGCAAGTAACTCAAGCAGCCTTGCTGCTGCACCTGCTGCGCGTTGTAGCTCGCCATATACTTCAGCAACGGTTGCCACCGACATTGCAACCATAATAGCGTAAAACACAAATGCACCTAACTCGCCGCCGGTCATAGTGCCCGCAAGTACGTCGTTACCGCCTACCCATAACATAGCGCTAATTGCACTAAAGGTTAAAAAAATCACCACAGCTATTAAAAATGAACGTTGCTTAATGCGTTTTTTTGCCACGTTAAAGGCTTTTTCGGTCTCAAGTGCAAAGGCATGTTGCTCTTGTTCTTCATGGCTATAGCTTTGTACTACTTTAATATTTTGTATGATTTCGCCTGCATAGGTACTTATGTCGGCTATTGCATCTTGGCTAGAACTTGCTAGTTTGCGTACCTTGCGACCAAATATCATCATGGGTACAAGTACCAGCGGTACACAGGCTACAACCACTAAAGTAAGTTTTAAATTAGTAAATAGCAGCATAGCAAGTCCACCAATCAACATAAGTACACTGCGCAGCGCCATAGAAAATGATGAACCAATAATTGATTGCAGTAATGTGGTGTCGGTGGTTAAACGCGACATAAGCTCGCCACTGCGGTTTTCTTCAAAGTAGCTTGGGTGCAAGGTAACAATACGATTAAACACGGCTTTTCGAATATCGTTACTTACTCGTTCGCCAATCCACGACATTAAATAAAAACGGCTAAAAGTGCCTACTGCTAATAAGCTGATTAAACCAATGAGTACAAGTACAGCTTGTTGTAATTGTTCTTTAGAGCCTGCAATAAATCCATGATCAATAACAAATTTAACACCTTGCCCTAAGGATAAGTTAACACCCGCAGTAACTAATAACGCAGCCAGGGCGGCGACTACCATCCATTTATACGGTTTAATAAAAGCAAAAACAGGTAATAAGCTGCTAAAAGCGGCTTTTTCGGATGCGGATGTGTTTTTTGACATAGTGGATTCTTTTTAAAGGTTAAGGTATAGATATGGTACTAAGATAATAAAAATCAATACTCTTAAACATTAGCATCAATAAGGAAACGTTATGACTACAGCAACCGTAAGTGGAAAATTTAATGTAAATCTAGCCCCAATTGAAGGCTACGCAAGCGGCCAAAATGGCATTAATTTAGGGCGCATGTCGATAGATAAAACATTTAATGGCGCGCTTAATGCTACCAGCCAAGGCGAAATGTTAAGCGCAATGACTCCTACGCAAGGCAGTGCCGGTTATGTTGCTATAGAGCAAGTGATAGGTGAGCTTGACGGCAAAAAAGGCAGTTTTGTACTGCAGCATTTTGGCACTATGGATAAAGGCCAAGACAGCCTTATTTTAAATGTTATTCCTGATTCAGGCACTAATGAGCTAGAAGGGTTAACTGGCAGTATGAAAATACGCATTGAGCAAGGGGCTCACTACTACGATTTTGAGTACACGTTATAAGGTATACAAGGATTAAAATGCAAAAAGTAATCGAATTTAGAAAGACCCGTTTTTTGGGTGGGGTAGATATAGCTGCACTGAATGAGCGCATACAGGAATTAAACCAAGATGGCTGGAAAGTGTTAAACGCAGTGCCATTGGCAGGTTTTTATGGGCAAGTGCACGGTTATACGTTACTTATTGAAATTGACGAGCTTTAAATGACATTTTCAGTATGGTTAAGCCTAGCGGCTATTTGCATGATGGGCGCAATGTCACCAGGGCCAAGTTTAGCGGTGGTTTTAAAGCACTCACTTAACGGTAGTATGAAAAACGGTATGCTTGCCGCGCTCAGTCATGGTACTGGTGTTGGCTTGTATGCCGGTGCATCGTTATTGGGGTTAGGCGCTTTAATGACGCAGTTTCCTTCCGTATACCAAGTGCTAGTTTATTTAGGCGCTGCTTATTTAGCTTACCTAGGAATTAAAATTTTATTGTCTAAATCCAACAACGATGAACTTAAAATACAAAAAAGCGAAGTGAGTAGCATTAAAGCATTGCAAGATGGTTTTGCCATTGCTTTTTTAAACCCTAAATTAGCCATTTTCTTTTTAGCGTTGTTTTCGCAATTTATAGATCCACAAAACCTGACATTTAGCATTGGTGTTGTTATGTGCTTAACGGTGTTTGTAATTGATACAGGCTGGTATTTGCTGGTGGCGTTACTTACTGAGGTTTCAAAAAACAAATTAGGCTTTACCAAGCAAAGCCCATGGCTTGATAAAATATTGGGTGTTGTGTTTATTGTTCTTGCTATAAAAGTCGTTATTAGTTTGTAAGATTGAGTAGAGAGCATTGAAGCTTGCAGAGTGTATTTGTAGTTATATAGATAAAGGATTAAAACAATGACAAAACATATTTTAAAAAGTGCTTCATTCGATTACAAGGTAAAACAATATTGGATGGTTACTACCTCGCTATTTGCAATGTTGGTTCTTGTTACTATACCGCTTATACCTATCATTTTACTTATCGTATGGCTGGTGGGCGGGCGAATACTCGCAGCTATGTCGGCTGATTTATTACAGCAAAAACTAGTTGTTAAACGTGGCATATTATTTAAAGAAGAAAAATCGATTCCGCTTGAAAAAATAACTGATGTAGGGTTAAGCCAAGGCCCGTTAATGCGACTATTTGGGTTGCACCGTTTAAGTTTTGAAACAGCTGGGCAGTCAGGAAATGGCGCACTAGTATCTTTACTCGGTGTAGTTAACGCGAGTGAGTTTAGAGAAGCGATACTTGCACAAAAAGATGTATTGAATGAACAAACGCCTAAAGCAGAAGAGTTAGCAGAAAATCACCTCAACCAAGCATTACTTGCCCGCTTAGTTGAGGTGGTAGAGCGCATAGATACGCGCTTGGCAGGGTTAGAAGCTAAACGTTAAGCGCTCTGCAACTGTGGCTGACCCGCCACCATACTAAACTCTTTTCTACGATCTTCAGAGACTTGATAGTCTTGAGATTTAATTGTGCTTACATAATTCCACTGTGCGTGGGCTTTTTCTTGTGTAAATGTGACTGTTAGAAAACCTCGTTCTACCAAGTTGGTGTACGCAAGATCGTCAACTAACAATGTAAGTACCTGCTCTATTTGGGCGACAGTCTGTGGGTCTTGAGTGTTAAGTGCTAAGTAGCTCTCAAGTCCAGGAGATGAAATTGACGAAGTAGCAAACTCCACTCCTGCATTTTGTGATGCAGCTATCGGGTTGCTTGCGTCAGTTTTAAGCTGTCCTGCCCAACCGTTATGTGTATCACCAGCAAGTACAACCAGGTTTTTTTGCGCAGCGATAGCTGTACCAAGTAGTACCTCTCTCTCGTATGCATAGCCATCCCACGCATCCAAATTGTAAGGGATCGTCGTTTTTACTCGCGCAATCTCTGTTTCGGTTAAGGTTGGGTCTGCACCCAGTAATCGGCCTTTAATTTGCGCAAGCTCGGCAAATAATACATTTGCTTGAACAAGCAAATTACTGGTACTCCCACCTGCGGCTTGCGTTTGTTGTATTGTTGAAAGCAATTGCATGACTTCGAAAGGCACATGGATTTTTGTCATTAATACTTGTTGACCTAGTACTTGCCATTGTGTGTCTGAAGTCAAAATTCTATCGGTAAGCCACGTTAGCTGCTCATTTCCTAATAGTGCTCGATCGCTGGCACTTATAGCGTTAACAAATTCCCCTTGTCCTGTTGCAGTTGTTAGATCAAAATTAGCGTAATCTAATTGTTCATCACGCGCTAACACTCGGGTATCAAGCATATATAATGATACTAAGTTACCAAACTCAAACTGGCGGTAGATACGCTCTTTATCAGCTACATTACGTATTGGCATCCATTCAAAATAAGCTTGAAGTGCGGCGAGCTTACGCTCACTAAATAAGCCTTCACCTTCATTATGGTTTTCGGCTCCTGCTCGCCAAGTATCGTTGGCAATTTCATGGTCATCCCATACGCTAATAAAGGCACATTTGCTGTGCGCAGCTTGTAGGTTGCTATCGGTATGATAATGGGCATAGCGTTTTCTATAGTCATTGAGGGTGATAGCTTCACCACTGTTATCAAGCGCAAGGAGTCTACTGAGTTGTTCTGCATCTTCGGTGGCGTAGCCAGTACTACTATACTCATAGATGTAATCGCCCAAATGCAATACTGCATCTAAATCGCTTTGTTTAGCAATTTCGCCATATACATGAAAATAACCTGCAGGGTAGTTAGCGCATGATACAACTGCAAGTTTTACTTGATCGATACTGCCGATTGGGAGTGTCTTACCTTGCCCAACAGGCGATTTTTTACCGTGCGCGTTAAAGCGGTAGTAATAGGTTGTGTTAGCATTTAAACCTTGTAAGTCAACCTTTAAAGTGAAATCTGTGGCATCGCTAATATGTGCTTCGCCATTATGAACAATAGTGGTGAAATTAGGATCTGTAGCGGCTTGCCATTGAACTTTTAATGTTTTAGTTTTTGTGTCTAATGGTGTCACTCGTGTCCAAATAATTAAACTATTGTTGAGTGGATCGCCACAGGCTACGCCGTGATCAAAGCTTACCGGTGTTTCTCCATCATCATCAAGTTTACAGCCAGTTAACCCCATTGAGAGTACGGCAGCACCGAACCCTGCTGCCGAAGCTTTTAAAAAATTTCTCCGTGTAAGTGCCATACTTTGTACCTATAATGAAATAAAGTATGAGTATAAACACTTTTTGTTACGTTTTCATAAAGATTTTATAAATCTTCAAGCATTTCATTTACATTGCACGTAATAACACTAACATTTTTATAACCTATTCGAGTTAGCGCTTCAGCGCCAAGCGTGGCGCGGGCACCGCTGGCACAATGTAAGTAAATAGGGCGAGCTGCATCTTTTTCTATTTCCATTAATTTCATTTCGAGTAACCCACGCGGAATATTTATAGCGCCAGTAGCTGCTTTTGTTGCGTGCTCTGCAGGTTCGCGCACATCAATAAGTAAACCTTTATTTTGTTCAAGCTCGAGCTTTGCTTGCGCTGCGTCAATGCGGCGCTGGTTAGGTGTGATAATTTTAAGTAAATCAGGGATCGATGTAAGCATGCTTTTTTATTCCTTAAGGTTACGTTTGCGTAATTGTGTGATCATCAAATACCAACAACTAATAGCAGATTGAATTAAGTTTAGTGTAATAAAAACAGTAAGCCATATTCATCTAGGATCAAAAATATTGCAGCTATACAAATACAGCAATTATGAGTCCCGCAATTAAAAAATAAGCTATTGAGCTTTATTTAGTGTTTTATTTACTATATTCGTTTTTTCTATATTAGTAAATTCTAATGTTAGACATTAACAATGCATATATTTATACTCCAATCACTTTTTATAATAAGAGCATGCTATGAATATCGACTTTATTGCAATGGCTGGGAATGTGGCGCAGGCAGAGCAGTTATTAAAAATTTTAGCGAATAAAAATCGCTTAATGATTTTATGCTCTTTGCAAGATAAAGAAATGAGTGTATCGCAACTAAATGAAGCCGTACCTTTAGCACAATCGGCACTTTCTCAGCATTTAGCTGCACTACGAAAAGCGAATGTTGTTGCCACTCGCCGTGAAAGCCAAACTATTTATTATCGTATAATTGACGATAATGCAGTGCAATTACTTGGCACGCTATATAGCTTATTTTGTAAAGACTAACGATTTTTAGTGGCATGAGTAGCGCAGCGAAAGCAGGTTAGAATAACTCAGCTCTATTATTTTTGTGCTATTAACTTTTTGAAGCATTTGTACTTAAATAGATTTCGTACGAAAACAGCTATTATCTTTAGATGAAGCTACAAATATATAGCAGCATATTATCGCAAGGTTTAACCCAAGCGATAAGTTTGCGGTTAAATACCATCTCAAATAAACGTAGCTATTTCATCAATAGATTTTTTATCCAGTGCATGAGCAGGTATTGTTGCATCATCACTTGGGTAGCCTGCAATAAGTAGCATATACGGGCGTTCGTTATCTCTATCGCGTCCACATATGTCGGTTAAAAAACTCATTGGTTTTGGAGTATGAGTAAGGGTTGCCAAACCACTGCGGTGCAAAGCTTGAATTAAAAAGCCGGTAGCTAAACCAACAGACTCATGCACATAATAATTCGTATTTTTATCATCAGTGCTTACGCCGCCCTTTTTTTGACTAAATACAGCTATAAGCCAAGGTGCATGTTCTAAATAAGGCTTATTGGCGTCGGTACCTAACGGTTTTAGCGCATCTAACCATTCTTCACCTGCTCTGCCTTCATAAAAAGAGCGTTCTAGCTTTTCGGCGGCTTCTCTTATTTGTTTTTTTACATCACGGCTGTTTATAGCCACAAAATGCCAAGGCTGATGATTCGCTCCACTGGGTGCTGTACCTGCTGCTTTTATACATGCTTCAATAATATTTTTTGGTACTGGGCGATCGCTAAAGCTGCGAATGCTATGGCGGCGTTGGCTAGTGGTTAAAAACTCGTTAGCGCGATTTAGCATTTCGTCGTGTGGGTATTCTATAAAGTCGTTTAATGGCTGGCTTTGGTGATCTTGCATGGCTTTTCGCTTCTTATAAAAAGTATATGTGGTTTTTATACCGAGTGAATACAGAGCAGGCAAGTGTTATGAGTTTAAATCATGTTTATTTGTTGTTACAAATTTAACTAACAAGTAAGTTATGTTCCTGTTTTGCTTGTGATATAAAACATTATAAAAATAATTACTCATATTCAAGGAAGTAAAAATGCTATCAATAACTGGGTTATCTAAAACCTACGATAACGGCGTACATGCACTACAAGGTGTTGATTTATCTATCGGTAAAGGGATGTTTGGATTGCTTGGACCAAATGGTGCAGGAAAATCATCGCTTATGCGTACCATTGCAACACTGCAGTCGGCTGATTCAGGTTCAATTACTTTTGATGGCATTGATGTATTTAAAGACCCCCAGGCACTGCGCCAACGCTTAGGTTACTTACCACAAGATTTTGGTGTGTACCCGCGTGTTAGTGCTTACGACTTACTGGACCATATGGCTATTTTAAAGGGGATTCATAATAAAGCAGAGCGTAAAGAGTCGGTTGAAGGATTACTTGCCCATACAAATTTATATCAACATCGCTCAAAAGCTGTAAGTGGCTTTTCGGGCGGTATGCGCCAGCGTTTTGGTATTGCACAGGCATTACTGGGTGACCCTGATTTACTAATCGTTGATGAGCCAACAGCGGGGCTAGATCCTGAAGAGCGTAATCGTTTCCATAACTTACTAGTAAGCTTAGGCGAGCAAAAAGTAGTTATATTATCGACCCATATTGTTGAAGATGTTGCAGAGCTTTGCCCTAATATGGCGGTGTTGGCTGGCGGTAAGATTTTACTAGAAGGTAATCCAATAGCGCTTACCGATAAGCTCCAAGGGCAAATTTGGCGCAAAGCCATGAGCCAAGAAGAAGCGCAAGAACTTGAGCCGCAATTACCAGTTATTTCTAAGCGCCTATTTGCTGGGAAAACCATATTACATGTATTAGCCGAGCAAGCCCCACAAGGGTTTGAAGCAAGTAATGCAAATTTAGAAGATGTGTATTTTTCTACTCTGCTTAATCATCGTAACAGCCAAGTAGTATAAGGAGGCGTTATGTTTTTTAATATGCTCGCGTTTGAGCTGCGCTATTTTGTGCGTCAGCCTTCGTTTTATGTAACCTCATTAATCTTCTTTTTTATGGCGTTTTTTATAAGCTCCAGTAGTAAGTTTCCGCTAGGTGGGGCGAATGTTCATATGAACTCGCCGTTCTCGATTATGCTTTTAACCGTTACATTTTGTACACTCGCTATGTTTTTAGTGGTTAACTTTGTTGCCAGCTCTGCTATTCGCAACAGTGAAAGCAAAATGGATGAGCTGGTATTTAGTAAGCCTGTTAATCCTGTGCCTTATCAAGCAGGGCGTTTTTTTGGTTCTTACTTAGTTGTACTTATTGTGTTTTTGAGCGTGCCATTGGGTGTGTTTTTAGGGTCGCAATTTGGTTTATTAGTTGGCTGGCTCGATGGCGAATTGATTGGTCCTAATAAGTTAATGTATTACGCTGCGCCTTATCTTTATTTAGCGGTGCCAAGTTTACTGGTGCTTTCGGCTATTTTTAATAGTGTAGCGGTCTATTTTAAAACCATGATGTCGGTGTATGTAGCAGCTGTTGTGATTTTTATAGCCTATCAAATTGCCGGCGTTTACTTTGATGATTTAGCATTTAGAAATATTGTTGTTTACGCCGACCCATTTGGCTCTGGTTCGTTAATTGATTTAACACGTTATTGGACTGTAAATGATAAAAACACAGAATTGCTAACGCTCACAGGTGACCTTTTAGTTAACCGTATATTGTGGGTAGCAATCAGTGTTGCAATGTTTTTTGGCCTTGGAAAACTAAGCAACCGCATAGTAACTAAAAAACAGAAGAAGCAATTTAAAGTCTCTGCTTTTGTACAAAATAAACAAGCTGCACTTATCAATAGTGCTAAAAATTATAAATCAGCGGGGGTTAGTACTAAGTCTCAGCTAATAATGCGCAGTATATTCGAAATTAAACAAGTTATATTTAGTGCTCCTTTTATGATTTTAGCGGGTGTAAGCATTGTAACGCTTATGATCCCTCTGTTTGCGCCTATTGGTGCTTATGGCACTACTAACTGGCCTTTAACTCAGAATATGGTCAATATTATTAGTGGTATTTCCGGTTTATTTTTGTTTGTTATTATCGCTTTTTATAGTGCAGAGCTTGTATGGCGAGAGCGACAAAGTGGCATGGGCGATATTGTTGACAGCTTTCCGGTACATAACAGTGTTTTTTGGGTGTCAAAAATACTGGCTTTAATCGCCGCTGTTTCTGGGCTGTTCCTCGTGGGAATGATACTCACAATTACAGTTCAGTTATTTAAAGGTCAATTTAATTTAGAGTTAGGACAGTATTTATTTAGGATTGTTTATTTATCGATTTTACCGTTGATTATGCTGACGGTACTTGCCTTCTTTTTGCAGATTATTAGCCCGAATAAATATGTAGGAATGGGTTTGTTTATTTTGTACTACATAGTGCAAACAGTAATGGATTCTTATGGGTTTGAGCATCATATGTATCATTTTTCGCAAAGCAGTAGCGTACCGTATTCTGATATAAATGGTTATGGGCACTTCTTACAAGCTGCGCATTGGTACACATTATATTGGGGCGCGTTAAGCCTTGTTTTAGCGATTGTTGGGTTTGCGTTATGGCATCGTGGTCCTTCACAAACGCTGCGCACACGCCTGTCTATGCTTCGTTATAATATGTCGTTAAAAGGGCAAGCGGTTGCGGTTATTAGTGCATTAGTGTTTGTTGGTGCAGGCTACAATATTTATAACAACACGCGAGTTTTGAATGAGTTTACTACGAGCGATGAGTTTCAAGACAAGCAAATAAGTTATGAACAGCAGTTTGCACAATACAAAGACTTAGCGCTACCTATGGTGACCGATGTTGACTTAACTGTTGATATTTTTCCAAAAAAGCGTGCTTTAAGTGCTGTGGCAAAAATTAAATTTACCAATACCTCTAACAAGCCAATTACGCGAGTATTGATCAACTCACCTCAACACGCTAAAAGTTGGGATGTAGCCATGGCAGGCGGTAAGATAGTTGAAAAATTACCAGCGTTTTATTCAGCATGGTTTGAATTTGAGCAGCCGCTTATGCCAAACGAAATAAGAGAAGGGCAACTGTCGGTTACTCGCGAACATACAGCCTTTACCGATAAAGACTCTGATACACAATTGGTTGCCAATGGCACTTTTATTAATAATTGGGAGCTGTTTCCCAACTTTGGTTATAACCGTGGTTTACAGGTAGCTGATAAATTTGAACGTCGTAAGCATGATTTACCAGAACTTGAACGCGCTCATAAGCTAGAAGACAGTCAGTACTATACACAAAGTGATTTAGGTGCAGCTAATGGGTTTATTAACTTTAAGGCGACGGTAACGACCGACGAGTCGCAATTTGCTATTACCCCAGGGTATTTACAAAGTGAAAGTGTAAAAGAGGGGCGTCGTACCTTTGTTTATGAAATGGATGCGCCAATTCTAAACTTTTACGCGGTGCTTTCGGCAGAGCTTGAAAGTAAAAAGGTTGAGCATAATGGGGTAAATATTGAGGTGTATTACCACAAAAACCATGCATGGAATGTTGACCGTATGATTGAATCGGTACAAGACTCGATAGATTACTTTACACAAGCATTCGGGCCGTATCAGCATAAACAGCTACGTATAATTGAATTTCCTAAGTATCGCTCGTTTGCACAAAGTTTTGCCAATACAGTCCCTTACTCAGAAAGCATGGGGTTTATTACAGACTTAAGAGATGAGAGTAAAGTTGACTACCCTTACTATGTTACCGCACATGAAGTAGCGCACCAGTGGTGGGGGCATCAAGTATCGGCGGCTAATGTAGAGGGCAGTGCTGTTATTTCTGAAACGCTTTCACAATACAGTGCGCTTATGGTGCTAAATAAACGCTTTGGCGCAGAAAAACTACGTAAGTTTTTAAAATACGAGCTTGATAGGTACTTAATAGGACGTACAGGGGAAGCCTTTGAAGAAATGCCTCTATATAAAACGCAGTCTCAACAATATCTTCATTACAATAAAGGATCAGTTGTGATGATGGCGATTTATGATCGTTTAGGTGAAAAACGGTTAAATGATGCACTTAAAGCATTTTTAAATGAGTTTCAGTACCAATCAACACCATACCCAACTACGCTTGATTTACTTAGCTATTTAAAACAAGACGCAACGCAAGCCGAGCAAAGTTTTATTGACGATCAGTTTAAATATATCACCTTGTATGAGCTTGAGATGAAAGAGGTGTCAGTTACAGATAGCGCTGATAGCGAAGGTTTTTATACCGTAACTCTTAGCGTAGAAGCCGTTAAACAGCGTGCTGATGGACAAGGTGAAGAAACTGAACAGCCACTCGATGAGCTAATTGATATTGCATTATTTAGCGATGACCCTGAAAACCTACTAGCTGAAGATTTTGTTATTTACTCTCAAAAGCACCAAATAGTATCAGGCACTAATACGATTGAGCTTAAAGTAAAAGAAAAGCCACTATTTGCGGGGGTTGATCCTTACATTAAGCTAGTCGACAAGGACAGTAAAAATAACCTAGCTAAATTCTAATGTCTATTTACTAACCACTTAAACTGACTAATTAAAAGGCCGCATTTATGCGGCCTTTATTTGTAATAAACTGTATAAAACTTCATAGCGTTTCTACATATTCCCCACAGCTTTTTACGCTAATATTTTATGTTCTCTTATAAAGTTACCTTACTGGTATTTAGTTTATAAGGAAGAGTATGAAACCATTAATTATAGGGGCGATAGCATTAAGCCTCAGTGCTTGTTCTGCGGTAACCATTCAGCCACAGGCAATAGCAAAAATAACGAGCCAAGCTAATTACGAAGATAGTCGCTCATTTTACTTTTGGGGATTGGTAGGCGAGCAACGCGTAGATGTAAAACAAGTTTGTTTAAGTACATCCGTAACTCAAATGCAGTCACAGCAAACCTTTAGTGATGGAGCGCTGAGTTTAATTACGCTTGGAATATACTCGCCTCATACCATTAAAGTGTGGTGCCAAGAGCAAGTAATAGGGGAAACATTATGAGTATCAAGCTACTTGTAGCCAGTTGCACATTTATTATATTAACGGGATGTACAAATATTTACTTTGATAACGGAGCGCAAAGCAAAGTAAGCAATAAAACGGTACAAAGCTCACAGTGGCATCATAATTTTGCACTTGCGTTGTACGAAGGGTCAGAGCCGTTAGATTTAACAACGCATTGCCCACAAGGGGAGTGGCAAAGTGTTCATACGTATAAATCGTTTACTAATGGTTTAGCTGAGGTAGTTGTAAATCAAATTGGACCAGCTTGGTACCCTAAAACAGTGGAAGTACAATGTAATAAGGTACCATTTAAATAACTTTATGAACGAGAAAAGGGCCAAAAGGCCCTTCGTGTTGCAGCAAGTAACACATTCTTTCTTATAAATTAAAGTCTACAGAATAAGCAACGTAAGCTTTAATATCTGAATCATCCATATCTGTATCAGATAAACCAAAAGTAAAGCCATCTTTCGAAATAGATACACCGTAATCTAGAATATTGTCATCACCAATAAAGTCACCAGAGTAATGACCTAGGTGAAGCGCCATTTCAGTACCGTTACTACCAATAGCGAAACCATAATCTGCAGTTAAGTAAAGTGAATCACCAAAGTCTGTACCATCACCACTTGCAGCTGATGTTGCTAGTACAGAAGCACCAAAGGTAAAGCCTTCAACACTGATGCTACCGTAAATTTCAGAGAAATCTGCGTCTGCTTCAGAGGCTGCGTCTGGGTAAGCGTAATAAATATAGCCAACATCGTAGCTAACACTTTCGTTAATGTCGCCACCAAAGCCTGCATATAGGTCAAGCTCATAGGTCATTTCATCTGCCCACGATGCATTTGAAGCCCAAGTACCTGCATAAAAGCCCGATTCATTGGCGTAATCGATACCGCCTGAAATAGCTGCATCACCCCCAGTTTGCTCTTGACCACGCCATAAGTAGTTTGATGTTGCCGCTGCATTAGCAGTTACTTCAGCATGCACAGCTGTAGATGTGAAAGATGCAGCACTCATTAGTGCTATTGCGCTAATCGCGATGGTTTTTTTTAGTTTTAGCATGTCCATTTCCCGTTATATGATTTTTGCTCGCCAAGGTTTTTATTATGTAATCGGAACCTTTAGGCTGACGGCTTTTTATTGTTTAACTAACGGGATAATTGCACTGTATGTGCCAGCTTCATTTTTTTACTAAAACTTATTTTTTATATATTAAAAAACATGAGCTTGCATTTTATGAATAGGGAAGGGGTATAACATTAGGGAGGATGTTGCGCACGTTGGTGGTGCATAAATTAACCTAGCCGCACCATAAAAGTACGGCTAAATTAGAAGGTTTAACCGAATATAGTGCGCATAAGGCTAATTGTTTCGTTTACACTGCGACCTTTTTGAACCTCACTAACAATTGAATCGCGTTTACTGCGAATATGTTCAGGAATATCGTCAGCAGCAAGAGCACGGTCTACTAAAATTTCTGCAGACTCTTTACCTCTACGCTGAGTTTTACCTGTTGTAGTTGTAGTGCGCTTAGGCTTGCTTAGCAGTTTAATGTAGTTAGAGTTATCTGGTGTTTTAGCATCAGCATAGTGAAAGAAACATGGGATTAGCGCTTTAATAGCAACTAATTGTTCTTCTAACTCATTACTCGGTTTAGCCATTTTGTACCATGACATAGCTTGAATACCTTTTACGATATCTTGCCAGTAACGCTCAAAATCACTATTTTTAAGTTTAGAAACACCAAGGGCACCACATAAAGCATCTAATCGATTATTTGTAATCGGAGTAAATAAATCAGGGCGACGCATTGCAAGCAAACGAGTTGCAGGCGCAAGTGTTGGTTTTTCGTTGTTGTCGGTGAATATTTTTGAATAAGCAGCAACAAATTGTTGATACTCATATTGAGTAATATCACCTTCAAGTGGAATATTTACTAGTGCGTCGTCAAAAGCACCTGGTAAATCACCAAGCATTTGATGGAAGCTCTTTGCACTCTTTGTAGATGCAAACCATTCAACGTCAAAGTTGTATGTGCTTGGATCAAGCGATGCCATGTGCTTACCGCTAAACGCAAGTAAGTCTTCAGGGATCATATCTTTAAGAGATTGTTCACGAATGCTTTTAATGTAATCTACTAAACGAAGCTGTTCATCAAGTGCAATAACGTCTTTGTGTTGTTCTACAAATACACTTACAACAGGCCACGGAGCAATACGTAAAGTTTTAACCTGTAAAAAGCTGATAGCTGAAATAAGCTGGTCGTGTAGCTTTTTAAGTACAGGTAACTGCTGTGGCTCTAGTAAATCGTAGTTCATACGATCTCTGCTAGCATTTAGCAATTCGTAACACCAAGGTAAAAAATCATCAGGGTGGTTTTCTACTTTCACGGCCATAAGGTTAAGGCTTAACTCTGAAGATTGCTTCAGAATGTTCTGATAGATTTGATTTTCTTGTTCGCCTAGCGTCATTTTTGACGGTGAAATTAGCAGTTTTTTCATGCCTTGTAGAATCTCCGGTTTAGATATATATTTTTTTGCTGGTCTATTTTAGCGCAATTACGCTAATAACAACAGCGCTGTCCTCCATCCGTTGTAATTGAAGTGACTAAATCAGTATTTTTACTAATAAAATGAGGCTAACGCTTTAATATGTATCAATCATTTTCATCTAGTACAAAGACGCTTTCAACTGAGGTATTAAAATGCTTTGCTATTTTTAGAGCAATTATTACCGACGGTGTAAATCGTGCCGTTTCTACGGTACTTATTGTTTTGCGCGATACATTAATAGCATCAGCAAGTTCTTGCTGGGAAAGCCCAGCCTCTTTTCGATACTTTGCAATATGATTTTTCACTTTTAATCCTAATCTTTGTTTTGCCAAAGAATTGATACGCCGTATATTAAATTCATTACAGCAAGGTAAAATGAAGCCATCATGCTGTGAGATACTTCTAAAGCAAGACCATCTGATAATAAGTACACACCACCCATACTAAAAAGTAAGCCAAGCACAACATGTTTATAGGCGATGGTGTCGATGGTGTTTAAATACTCATCTTTATAGGTAAGGTGGTATTTCATTTTCCATGTAAACCCGCCCCTGATCACAAACATAAAGAATGAGCCTAAAAAAGCAGCAGTTCCTAAAAGTAATAATGGGGCTGATGTGTGATTAAGCATTGGGTAAACACTGATGATTAATAAAGTGATACCCATGAATAATGAAAACCATGTATTTTGGCCCATAAATTTTTCTTCACTTTTAATATCGTAATTAGACATAACTCATTTCCTTTTAAATTTACAAAATGTAACCTCTAGGTATCAATGTAACCTTAAGGTTTCATGAGGTCAATATTTTTTGTACCTAAAGGTATCAAAATGTTTCAGGGGTGATTCAGGATAAGAATGTAATATCTAATAAAGTGCTTTTTTGTCATAACTACAATGATTTTAAGGCTAACACTCGCTATGATAAGAACATTATTTGCACGTTTGAAAGGACGATCATGAAAACCTTACTTAAAATTGTAGGTGTAATACTTTTACTATGTATAGCACTCATTGTTGCCGCACCGTTTTTAATCCCTACTGATACTATTTTTAATAAAGTGTCGCAGCAGGTAGAACAAACAACTGGGCGTACTCTTACTATTAACGGTGATAAAACACTTAGCGTATTCCCTGCATTAAAGTTAGAACTTAACGACGTGCATTTTGCAAACATGGAATCAGGTTCGCGCACCGATATGGCGAGTATGAAACAACTTGCTGTGCACATACCTTGGTTTTCATTATTTGGTGGTGAGTTTAAATTAGATAAGTTTGTTATAAACGAACCAAATATCCTATTAGAAACCGACAAAAATGGTAAAGCTAATTGGCAGTTGTTTGATGCTGTTGCAGAGCAACCTAAAGAGCAAAGCCAATCAGGTGAAGCGATAAAGCTTCCAGATAACTTTGATATTGAATTAGGTGAGGTTGCTATTTATGGCGGTACATTTACTTACCTAGATGGTCAAACAGGTGCTAAACAACAAATTAGTGATCTAGAGCTCGCTATTTTACTTCCTTCACTTCGTAAAACATTAGAAGTAAAAGGCGGTATTACTTATATGCAAGAACGCTTTGAGCTTGATGTAAAACTAGATACTCCGGCTAAAGCAATTGAAGGTGCTGCTTTTAATGTTAAACAAAGCTTAGATTCTCGTTTAGTCGATTTAACTTTCGAAGGAAGCATCGCTAAGCAAGGCCAAGATATTAAAGGCCAGTTAGCATTAAATGGTGAGTCAGTTAAAAACATTGCGAAATGGCAGGATGTAGAGTTAGGTGCAAAAGAAAATGCATTTAACGCATTTAGCGTAAACGGTAAAATGCACCTACTAGGTGAGAAGTTTAATTTAGAAGATTTAGTCGCGACGTTAGACGCATTGGAAATAAAAGGTAAGAGTGAGATAAACTTAGGTAATCGCTTAGCAGTAAATGCTGATATTGATTTAGGTATGCTTGATTTAAACCCGTACCTACCTGAAGCAGTAGCTAAACAAGAAGAGCCAGTAGAGCAAGATGATAAACCTGCAGAGCCAATAGTATGGGATGACACTAAAATTGATTTAAGTGCATTAAATTCACTAGATGCAAATGTAGTAATTCGTTCAAGTGGATTAAAAGCAAACGATATTAAATTAGGCGCAAATCAATTTACTGTCGCTTTAAAAAATAGCGTTGCAAAACTAAGCCTAGATAGCTTTTCTGCTTATGAAGGGTCGGGTAAGGGCGTTATCAACATTAACGCTCAAAACACGCCTTATAAAATATCAACTAACTTTGACTTAGCTGGGATAGATGCACAGCCTTTATTAACTGATGCGGCAGGTTTTGACAAACTAATGGGTAAGGGTTCTTTAAATTGGAACCTAAACACAACTGGGCAAAGTCAAAAGTCGTTTATCGGTGCGCTTAACGGAAAGCTTGGATTTGAGTTTGCTGATGGAGCTGTAAAAGGTGCGAATATTGCTGAGATGGTACGTAAAGGTAAAGAACTTGTTATTGGTAATCTTGGTGCAGTGAGTGAAGGGCTAGACACAGGCTTTGAAGAATCAGAAAAAACTGATTTCTCTGCGCTTTCAGGTAGCTTTAATTTTACTAATGGTGTGGGAAACAATACCGACCTTTCACTAATTAGCCCACTAATTCGTATTTCTGGTGAAGGCGACGTAGATTTACCAAAAACAAATGTAGATTACCGTTTAGTCACAGGCATTGTTGATTCTATAGAAGGGCAAGGAACTACTGATGACAGTACTGGTTTTAAAATCCCCCTTCGTATAAAGGGCCAATTTCACGATGTAGGTATTAAATTAGATGTGAGTAATGCGCTTAAAGATGAAGCAAGGCAGAAGCTAGATGACGCCAAAGAAGAGGCGAAAGAAAAAGCTAAAGACAAAGTGAAAGATAAACTAAAAGGTTTATTTGGTTAATCAACCACAGCTAACGTAAACAAGGCACTTATATAGTGCCTTGTTTGTTTTGTAACCACCTGTAAAATAGCTAGATAGCCGTAATTACTCGACTTTAATAACCATAGACTCCAAATTAATTAAAAAATAACCTATCGCTCCCCCCTCAATGCTGGTACAATTGCCCGCCCTTAAGAGACAACTCGTTTGTTTTTTGATTGGGATTTAATCGAAATGTCTGATTTTTAAACGAATTTTAGACACGTTGTAATTACTACACCGGAGGTCATTAACATGATCCAAATGCAAACTCAGCTGGAAGTTGCTGATAACAGCGGCGCTCGCAAAGTGCAGTGTATAAAAGTCCTTGGTGGTTCACACCGTCGCTACGCAGCGATTGGCGACATCATTAAAGTTTCTGTAAAAGAAGCTATTCCTCGCGGTAAAGTGAAGAAAGGTGATGTTAAAAACGCGGTAGTTGTGCGTACCAGAAAAGGTGTTCGCCGTCCAGATGGTTCTCTGATCCGTTTTGACAGCAACGCGGCTGTTATCTTAAATGATAACTTGCAGCCAATTGGTACACGTATTTTCGGCCCTGTGACTCGCGAACTTCGTAATGATAAGTTCATGAAAATCGTTTCACTAGCCCCAGAAGTACTGTAAGGAGCCAATCATGGCAGCAAAAATACGTCGTGATGACGAAGTAATCGTACTAGCAGGTAAAGACAAAGGTAAGCGCGGAAAAGTGCTTTCAGTTGTTACTGAATCTGGTCGAATCTTTGTCGAAGGCATAAACTTGATCAAGAAACACCAAAAGCCGGTTCCACAATTGAACCAAGCTGGCGGCATTGTTGAGAAAGAAGCATCTATGGATGCATCAAACGTTGCGATCTTCAACTCGGAAACGAGTAAAGCTGATCGTGTAGGTTTCAAGATTGAAGATGGTAAGAAATTACGTATCTTTAAATCTACTGGTAAAACTATCTAATAGTTGGAGTAGAATGATGGCGAAACTGCATGAAGTATATAAAGACAAAGTAGTTACTGAACTTCAAGAGAAGTTTGGTTTCAGCTCTGTCATGCAAGTCCCTCAGATCGAAAAGATCACATTGAATATGGGCGTGGGCGAAGCCCTAGCTGACAAGAAGATTTTAGATAACGCAGTAGCGGATCTAGCAGCAATCTCTGGTCAGAAACCTCTAATCACTAAAGCACGCAAATCTGTTGCTGGCTTCAAAGTGCGTGAAGGTTACCCGATTGGTTGTAAAGTAACCCTACGCGGCGAGCGTATGTGGGACTTTTTTGAGCGTTTGGTATCAATCGCTATCCCACGTATTCGTGACTTCCGTGGCGTAAGTGCTAAGTCTTTTGATGGACGTGGTAACTACAGCATGGGCGTACGTGAACAAATCATCTTCCCAGAAATCGATTACGATAAAGTAGACCGTGTACGCGGTATGGATATTACTATCACTACTTCTGCGAAATCTGATGAGGAAGGCCGTGCGTTGTTAGAAGCGTTTAACTTCCCATTTAAGAAATAAGGGTAGGGTTATGGCAAAGAATTCTATGAAAGCGCGCGAAGCAAAGCGCACAAAACTAGTTGCTCAGTTCGCTGAAAAGCGCGCAGCACTAAAAGCTATCATCAGTGATGTTAATACATCTGAAGATGATCGTTGGGACGCGGTACTTAAGCTACAAGCTTTACCTCGTGATTCTAGCCCTGCACGTCAACGTAATCGTTGTAACATTACGGGCCGCCCACATGGTTTCCTTCGCAAATTCGGCATGAGCCGTATTAAAGTTCGCGAAGCAGCTATGCGCGGTGAAATTCCTGGCCTTAAAAAGGCTAGCTGGTAATAGAATCATGGGAGTAAGACTATGAGCTTGCAAGATCCTATCGCGGATTTGTTCACACGAATTCGTAACGGTCAATCAGCGAAGAAAGTATCTGTAACGATGCCAACTTCAAAGCTGAAAGTAGCATTAGCTAAAGTACTAAAAGACGAAGGTTATATCGTAGATTTCGCCGTTAACGGTGAAACTAAACCTGAGCTTTCTATCGAGTTGAAGTACTTCGAAGGCAAAGCTGTAATTGAAAATATCCAGCGTGTAAGTCGCCCTGGTCTACGTATCTATAAGAAACGTGACCAATTACCTAAGGTAATGGGTGGTCTTGGTATCGCTATCGTATCAACTTCTAAAGGCCTAATGACAGACCGCACAGCACGTAGTGCTGGTGTTGGTGGTGAAATCATTGGTTTTGTAGCTTAATCGGAGGGGAACTATGTCTCGCATAGCAAAGGCACCAATTACTGTTCCTGCCGGTGTAGAAGTTACATTAAAAGGCCAGGAAATCACAGTTAAAGGCAAAAACGGTGAACTTACTCGTACTATCAACAACGCTGTTGAAGTACAAGTTAATGACAACGTTATTACTACTTTACCTCGTGATGGCGTAGCGAATGCATGGGCTCAAGCAGGTACTGCTCGCGCTCTAATCAACAACATGGTTGTTGGTACGCATGAAGGTTACGAGAAGAAACTTCAGTTAGTAGGCGTGGGTTACCGTGCTGCAGCTAAGGGTAAAACATTAGATTTAACTCTTGGCTTCTCACACCCAGTTAATTTCGCAGTTCCTGAAGGAATTACGATTGAAACTCCAAGCCAAACAGAAGTTCTAGTTAAGGGCGTAGATAAGCAGTTAGTTGGTCAAACAGCTGCTAACATTCGTGCATACCGTAAACCTGAGCCTTATAAAGGCAAGGGTGTTCGTTATTCAGATGAGAATGTACGCCGTAAAGAGGCTAAGAAGAAGTAAGGTAAGACGATGGATAAAAAAACAGCTCGTCTACGTCGTGCTAAACGCACTCGTAGAAATTATATTGAACAAGGCACAACGCGTCTTGTTATCCACCGCACGCCACGTCACATCTACGCTCAAGTTGTAAATGCTGAGGGTAATGTACTGGCTGCTGCTTCTACTGTTGAAAAGGCTATTAGCGAAACAGTTAAAGGCACCGGTAACGTTGAAGCTGCGCAAGCAGTTGGCAAAGCGGTTGCTGAACGTGCGGCTGACAAAGGCATCGAAAAGATTGCTTTTGATCGCAGTGGCTTTAAATATCACGGCCGTGTGAAGGCGCTAGCTGATGCTGCGCGTGAAGCCGGTTTGCAATTCTAGGAGTAGACTATGGCTAACGTAGAAGCAAAGCAACAACAGCCTGATCTAGCTGAAAAGCTAATCGCGGTGAACCGTGTGTCTAAAGTAGTTAAAGGTGGTCGTATCTTTAGCTTTACTGCACTAACTGTAGTTGGTGATGGCGCAGGTAAAGTAGGTTTCGGTTATGGTAAAGCACGTGAAGTTCCAGCTGCTATTCAAAAAGCAATGGAAAAAGCACGTCGTAACATGATCAACGTAGACCTAAATGGCAACACATTACAGCATCCTGTTAAGGGACGTCATGCTGGCTCACTAGTGTTCATGAAACCAGCATCTGAAGGTACTGGTATCATTGCAGGTGGTGCTATGCGTGCAGTACTTGAAGTGACTGGTGTGCAGAACGTACTTTCTAAATGTTACGGTTCTACTAACCCAATCAACGTGGTACGTGCAACGATTTCGGCTCTTGAGAATATGAATTCTCCACAGTCAATCGCTGCAAAACGTGGCCTTCGCGTAGACGAAATACTGGGGTAACCATGGCAAATCAAACTGTAAAAGTAACACAAGTAAAAAGCTCTATCGGTCGTTTACCGAAACATAAAGCTACATTACGCGGTCTTGGTTTACGTCGTATCAACCACACTGTTGAGTTAGAAGACACAGCATGTGTACGTGGTATGATAAACAAGGTTTCTTACATGGTTAAGGTAGAGGGTTAATTCGATGCATTTGAATACACTTTCACCTGCTGCAGGTTCAAAAACTGCTCCAAAACGTGTTGGTCGTGGTATCGGTTCTGGTCTTGGTAAGACTGGCGGTCGTGGTCACAAAGGTCAAAAATCACGTTCTGGCGGCAAAGTACGCGTTGGTTTTGAAGGCGGTCAAATGCCTATGCAACGTCGTCTACCTAAATTTGGTTTCACTTCTCGCAAATCTTTAGTATCTGCAGAAATAAACCTTTTTGAAATCGCTAAAGTTGAAGGCGATGTGGTAGACCTAAGCGCGTTACAAGCAGCTGGTCTAGTTAAAAAGAACGTTCTTTTCGTTAAAGTTGTTAAATCTGGCGAAGTTTCACGCGCTGTTACCGTTAAAGGCCTTAAAGCCTCTAAAGGTGCTCGCGAAGCTATTGAAGCTGCCGGAGGCAAGGTAGAAGACTAAGGAAGTACTAATGGCTAAACCAGGTCAAGATACAAAAAGTGCACAAGGTGGACTTTCGGAATTGAAGCGCCGATTACTCTTCGTATTAGGTGCTATCATAATTTACCGTCTAGGTTCATTTGTGCCGATCCCTGGGATTGACGCCGCTGTACTTGCCGATTTCTTCGAGCAACAAAAGGGCACCATTGTTGAAATGTTCAACATGTTCAGTGGTGGTGCTCTTGAGCGAGCTTCAGTGTTAGCACTGGGTATTATGCCGTATATCTCGGCTTCGATTATTACGCAACTATTAACGCATATGTATCCTCCGTTTATAGAGCTTAAGAAAGAAGGTGAGCAAGGGCGTAAAAAAATTAGCCAGTACACACGCTATGGCACGCTTGTGCTAGCTACTATTCAATCAATCGGTATTGCTTCTAGCTTACCGGGCATGATGGAGGGGTTAGTTGTTAACCCTGGTATGGGTTTCTATTTCACCGCAGTGGTGAGTTTAGTGACTGGTACTATGTTCCTTATGTGGTTGGGTGAACAAATTACAGAACGCGGTATCGGTAACGGTATCTCAGTTCTAATATTTGTTGGTATTGTAGCTAACTTGCCGTCTGCTATTGGTTCGACAGTCGAAATGGCGCGCCAAGGTGATTTGAATGTTTTTGTACTACTGATGGTTGCGGTAATCGTATTCGCTGTTACTTATCTTGTAGTGTTTTTTGAACGTGGACAACGTCGTATTGTTGTTAACTACGCTAAACGCCAACAAGGTCGTCAAGTATTTGCTGCTCAAAGCACGCATTTACCACTAAAAGTAAATATGGCGGGTGTTATTCCACCAATCTTCGCTAGTAGTATAATTCTGTTCCCTGGTACAATTGCTAGCTGGTTCGGCCAAGGTGAAGGTCCAGTTGCTGATGTATTACAAGCTGTAGCTACTACGTTGACCCCAGGTCAACCGTTGTACTCACTTGTACTAGCAGCAGCTATTATCTTCTTCTGCTTTTTCTATACAGCGTTGGTTTTTAACCCTCGTGAAACAGCAGATAACCTTAAGAAATCTGGCGCATTTATCCCAGGTATTCGTCCAGGTGAGCAGACATCTAAATACATTGATAAAGTGATGACACGCCTGACATTGGCAGGTGCTTTGTATATAACCTTTATCTGTCTGGTGCCTGAATTCATGACGATGGCGTGGCAAACGCCATTCTACTTCGGCGGTACATCAGTTTTGATTATCGTTGTAGTAATCATGGACTTTATGGCACAAGTACAGACTCACCTGATGTCTCATCAGTATGATTCTGTGCTGAAAAAAGCGAACCTTAAAGGCTACGGTCGATAAGGTCAGTTTACGGAGTTGAGCAATGAAAGTACGTGCTTCCGTTAAGAAAATATGCCGTAACTGTAAAGTTATTAAACGTGCTGGTGTAGTACGCGTAATTTGCAGTGAGCCTAAGCATAAGCAAAGGCAAGGCTAAGTAAACAGCGTGCAGGCTGAGTTTTCTCGGCCTGTGTTTTTAGTAGTAATTTGGTCTTCGTTTGAGTATCCTTACGGGCTTTTCAAACAGATGATTACCAAATTCGAATATAGGAGATGTGTTAGTGGCCCGTATTGCTGGCATTAACGTCCCTGATCATAAACATGCAGTTATTGGTTTAACAGCTATTTATGGCATAGGTAAGACTCGCTCTAAGGCTATCTTAGTAGCGACTGGTATCGCCGAGACCACAAAAATCGGTGAACTTTCAGACGAAATTCTTGACGTACTGCGTGATGCAGTTGGCAAGTACACTGTTGAAGGTGATCTTCGTCGTGAAGTTACTTTAAATATCAAGCGCCTTATGGACCTTGGTTGTTATCGTGGCCTACGTCACCGTCGCTCTTTACCACTACGTGGTCAAAGAACTAAGACTAACGCGCGCACCCGTAAGGGTCCACGTAAGCCTATTAAGCGATAAGGGGATAGTATTATGGCTAAGACACCAATTCGTCGTAAAAAGGTTAAAAAACAAGTTGCTGATGGTATGGCTCATGTTCATGCGTCTTTCAACAACACTATTGTAACGATTACCGACCGTCAAGGTAATGCACTATCATGGGCTACTGCCGGTGGTTCAGGTTTCCGTGGTTCACGTAAATCTACACCATTTGCTGCTCAGGTTGCTGCAGAGCGTGCAGGTACTGCTGCTCAAGAATACGGTTTAAAAAATCTAGAAGTTTTCATTAAAGGTCCAGGTCCAGGTCGTGAATCTGCTGTACGTGCTTTGAATGCTGCTGGTTACCGTATTACCAACATTACTGACGTGACGCCTATACCACATAATGGTTGTCGTCCACCGAAGAAACGTCGCGTTTAACAATAGGTTAGGAGAAATAACATGGCAAGATATTTGGGCCCTAAGCTCAAGCTGAGTCGTCGTGAAGGTACTGACCTGTTCCTTAAGAGCGGCGTAAGAGCTATCGACTCTAAGTGTAAACTTGAGACTGCACCTGGTCAGCACGGCGCTCGTAAAGGTCGCTTATCTGATTACGGTTTACAATTACGTGAAAAGCAAAAAGTACGTCGTATATACGGTGTATTAGAAAAGCAATTCCGTAACTACTACAAAGAAGCTGCTCGCCTTAAAGGCAACACAGGTGAAAACTTGTTACAGCTTTTAGAGCAACGTTTAGACAATGTTGTATATCGCATGGGTTTTGCTAGCACACGTGCAGAAGCACGTCAGTTAGTAAGCCATAAAGCGATTTTAGTTAATGGTCGTGTTGTGAACATTCCTTCATACGTAATTACTCCAGAAGATACTGTTGTAATCCGTGAGAAGTCTAAGACACAAGCACGTATCATCGCTGCTCTAGAGTTGGCTGAGCAACGTGAAAAGCCGACTTGGGTTGAAGTTGACGGTAAGAAATTGGAAGGCAGCTTTAAGCGTCTACCTGAGCGTTCAGACCTGTCTGCGGACATTAATGAACAACTAATCGTCGAACTTTACTCTAAGTAAAGTTAAGAGTTAAGAGAGGATAAAATGCAGGGTTCTGTTACAGAATTTCTAAAACCAAGGTTAGTCGACATCGACGCTATCAACCCAACGCGTTCTAAAATAGTTTTAGAACCATTAGAGCGTGGCTTTGGCCATACTCTGGGTAATGCTTTACGCCGTATATTACTTTCATCTATGCCTGGATGTGCAGTAACTGAAGTTGAAATCGACGGTGTATTACATGAGTACAGCGCGAAAGAAGGCGTTCAAGAAGACATCATTGAAATACTATTAAACCTTAAAGGTTTAGCAGTAACGTTAGAAGGCAAAGATGAAGTTTTTCTGACCCTGACTAAATCTGGTGTAGGCCCTGTTACTGCGGCTGATATTCAGCACGATGGCGATGTAACAATTGCTAATCCAGATCACGTTATTTGTAATTTAACTACAAATAACAGCGAGATCAGCATGCGTATTCGTGTTGAACGTGGTCGTGGTTATGTGCCGGCATCTAGTCGTTTATCCTCTGATGACGATGAGCGTCCAATTGGTAGATTGTTGCTTGATGCATCATTTAGCCCAGTTGAACGTATTGCGTACTCGGTTGAATCAGCTCGAGTTGAGCAACGTACAGATTTAGACAAGTTAATCATTGATATGGAAACAAACGGCACTTTAGATCCAGAAGAAGCGATCCGCCGTGCGTCTACTATCTTAGCTGAGCAATTAGATGCATTCGTAGATTTACGTGATGTAACTGAGCCAGAAGAGAAAGAAGAGAAGCCAGAATTCGATCCTATTCTACTTCGTCCAGTTGATGACCTTGAATTAACAGTACGCTCAGCAAATTGTTTGAAAGCCGAGCAAATTCAATATATCGGTGATTTAGTTCAGCGCACTGAAGTTGAGCTTCTTAAAACGCCTAATTTAGGTAAGAAGTCTCTAACTGAAATTAAAGACGTGCTAGCTTCACGTGGACTTTCTCTAGGCATGCGCCTAGAAAATTGGCCACCTGCAAGTTTAGCTGAATAATCTAAATCACTATATTAGTTTAGTTAGAAGGATAGGGTCATGCGCCATCGTAAGAGTGGTCGTCAATTAAACCGTAACAGTAGCCATCGTAAAGCGATGTTTAGCAATATGGCAGGTTCTTTGGTGAAACATGAAATCATCAAAACTACTTTGCCTAAAGCGAAAGAGTTACGTCGTGTAATTGAACCTTTAATCACACTGGCTAAGACTGACAGTGTAGCAAATCGCCGTTTAGCGTTTGCTCGCACGCGTGATAATGAAGTTGTTGGTAAATTATTCAGTGAAATCGGTCCACGTAACGCGGATCGTCCAGGTGGTTACACTCGTATTCTTAAGTGTGGCTTCCGTACTGGTGATAATGCACCAATGGCTTATATTGAACTAGTTGGTCGCCCAGCGACTAGCGAAGCAGTTCAAGAAGACGCACAGTCTGCAGAGTAAGTCTTAAAGAAACCTAAAGCCGAGCTTATGCTCGGCTTTTTCTTGCCTAAAATTTGTTAACTTAAATAAATCAGTAATTACTTTCTGTATGTGATCATTTACGAGTACTGACTCACAGATTCTGAATCGATAAGTTGTTTAGACAACTACTTTAATAGCTCCATCTCTTTATTCACTATTCATTCAAAATAGCCTATCAGATGCTATTTAAAGATCATTTCAACTATATATTGTGATTTACAGCTATTAATAATACCGCCGCGAATTGAGTTACCATTAAAGCAGCTCCTAACGAATTCTATTTATAAAGCTGATTGGAAGATACAACGTTGCACGCTTTTATCTATATATCGTTATTAAGAACCTCAGAGTAAAGATAACCATTACGGCCTAAGTGAACTCCCTCCTAAAATATGTAAAACTATTATTAAACATAGCCTCATCAATTCAATTCTCAGCTTTTGATTAATTTAAATGATTTATAGCAATACGACTCTTGCTCTATTGGTTGTTTTTTCCGCATTGATGATAGAAATATGTCTCTACCCGTTAGTAGTTGCCATAACTTTCATTTTAAATAGCTCTATGAACCTCTTAATAGTGGTAGTTTAGTTGTGTTTTTGAGCGTTTAGCTCAAATACTCAGCGAACAGCACTTTATTTCAAGTTTTCTTCAAAAAAGGGTTGATCTGTTTTC
>NZ_JARDAK010000019.1:0-72106 GCF_056470645.1 Pseudoalteromonas sp. TP27
TAACCCACTTACTGACGGTTGATTTACCCACTCCCATCGCTTTGGCTGCTTCTTCTTGAGTATAACTTTGGTCAACGACAAGTTGAGCCGTTTCTAATTTTATTGCTGCAGAATACGTTGCGCGTTTTAATTTCGTCATTTTTTCACCCAAATTTGTATGCAAATAGCATAACATTTCTTTCTTAATGGGTGGCCAAAATCACTCTACCACTACAGTCTAGTTTAGCTCCAGAAGGGTAAGCCCTTTTAACCTAAAATAAAGCCACTCAAGCACCCGTAATTCCTTCCAAAACGCCAATTAAACAATATCAAACACATCTTTATATTCTGCGTAAAAGTACAGTAATAGATTGAACCAAAATAGGAACTCAGCTATGGTTTGTTTATCAATAAAAACAAATAAAAAACGAGTTAATCTACAGGCTCGTTATGTTTCTATCAAGAAGGAGTCAATGCATTGACCCAATTATTATTTACTTCCTCTCTACCCAAGTTTGCATTTATCTAATGTAAAATACTTTCAACGTTTGAACAAAAGCAACACACGTATTTAAACCAATAAATTTAATCAAGGGTAAATAAAATGAAAAACGTAAAATTAACTTTAGTAACAGCTCTTTCTGTTTTGGCTTTAACTTTTGCAGGCGTGGCATCAGCGGATAACAACAGCGGATCTGATAACCATAAACAACAAAATGAAGTTACTTATACCAAGAAGGTAAATAAAAACGTTAGTAAGAATAATACGAAAACAGTAGTCGTTACTAAGAACGTTAAGAGTACTAACAAGAAAGTTGTTGTTAAAAGTACCCCAGTCAAAAAGGTTGTCGTTACAAAGACAGTGGTAAAACAGCCTGCTAAGACTAAACAACAATTTTATACTGTTCGTTCTGGCGATAATTTGTCACTTATTTCTGCAAGAACTGGAGTTAGTGTGAAGAAGCTTGCAAAATTGAATCAGATTAAGCATGTAAACAACATACGTATTGGACAGATATTGATAATTCTATAATTTTAACTCAGCATTTAATTATAGATTTTTAAAAGACACCCCACCTTTTGGCGGTGTTTTGTATTCGCTAGATAGGTTGGTCTAACGATAATCAGCCCAACTTTTCCATATCTAAAACAATCTATTGGACTTCGTGCCTCAGCTCAACCTACAGAAAGGTTGATGAAAAGCCGCCCAGCTGAACGAAGTGAGACAACCAAGGAGCAATGCGACGCCGGCCCGAAGGGTGAGTTTGAAAAACTCATGAAAAGTAGGGAGTGTAGTGAAACAGTGATTTTGGTCATCCCTTAAGAATTAGTTAAATTGACAATGCACTATTTTTTACTTTTATTGCTAATGTATATTCGTTTTACATTAAGCAAAAAATGACCTTGTTTTAAATTAATATTACTAAAATAAATAGCAGAACTGTTAACAATGACCTTTTATACCCCTTTATTACAGCCTCATTTTAAGCACATTGAAATTGGCGATACGCTTACATCACTTTGGAGTGGGTGTGGCAGTATTGTGCAGTGCCAGCTTGATGATGAGCCATGTGCTGTTAAGGCAATAAAAATACCCCGTTATATACAGCATCCTAAAATTAAACAAAGTGAAGTTGCACTTAAAAGAAAGCAGTATTCCTATAGCGTTGAATATACTTTTTATAAGCTTTATAGCCCGCATTTACCAGTACATGCGCAAAGTGTTGACTGTATAAGTGCAATTAATAAAGACGATGAATACGCATTGGTGTTTAAAGACTTCACCAAACATGGGTTTACTCAAGCAGAGCCACAACATGTTAAAGCTATATTAAAGTGGCTTGCGCACTTTCATGCATTTAACTTAAATAAGCCCGCTGATGGGTTATGGCAGCAAGGCAATTATTGGCATTTAAGCACACGACCAGATGAGTTTAATAAATTAAAAACAACGGATGATAAAAAGTCCGATATTAAAAATGCTGCACATAAAATAGATGAGCAGCTACAACGTTGTGCATACAAAACGCTGATTCATGGCGATGCAAAACTTGCTAACTTTGCAGCAAATGAGAGTGGTAAAATACTCGGTTATGATTTTCAGTATATAGGTGCAGGTTGCGGGATAATTGATGTAATGTATTTTATGACCAGTTGCTTAAGTGATGCACAATTACACGAAAGCGCTGATGAGTATCTTGCGTATTATTTTGATAATTTAAATGCTGCTATTGCTACTTATCATCCTTTAGCACCTGCCGATAAAATAGCTGACGATTGGCTCGCTTTATGGCCTGCTGCATGGGCTGACTTTTATCGATTTTTATCTGGCTGGAGCCCTGAGCATCAAAAAATAAATAGTTATATGCAACAGCAAGTAAACAGCTGGTTAGCGAGTAACATTTAATAAACACAAAGGGTTGATGGCTTGCATAAATATCAAGCAAAACAATACATTTTGGCACGATGTATGAAAATCTCTTTAAAACTACAGGTCAAATGACCTTTTTTAATATAAAATACCGCAAATTCTTCTATCACTAGGTTTACATCATGGCTATTCACGTTATTTCTCACCCTCTTGTTCAACATAAATTAGGCCTAATGCGCGCGCATGGTATTAGCACTAAAAGCTTTCGTGAATTGTGTTCTGAAGTAGGTACTTTATTAACCTACGAAGCAACAAAAAACCTACAGTTAGAAGATAACGAAATTACAGGCTGGGATGGCAATAAATTAAAAGTAGAGCATATTAAAGGTAAAAAAATTACCGTAGTGCCTATTTTGCGTGCTGGTCTTGGTATGATGGACGGTGTTATGCAGTTATTACCAGCGGCTAAAGTAAGTGTTGTTGGTCTTGAACGTAACGAAGAAACACTAGAGCCAGTACCGTATTTTGAAAAGCTAGTAGGTAATATTGATGAGCGCTTAAGTTTAGTTATTGACCCTATGCTTGCAACGGGTGGCTCAATGATTGCTACAATCGATATGCTTAAAAAAGCAGGCTGTAAAGAAATCAAAGTAATTGTATTAGTAGCCGCACCAGAAGGTGTAGAAAAAACACTTACAGCACATCCCGACGTAGAAATATTTACAGCCTCTGTAGATAGCCACTTAAACGAAAAGGGCTATATTATCCCTGGTTTAGGCGATGCGGGCGACAAAATATTCGGTACTGTTTAGGAGTCTTAAGTGCAAAATAATGACACCTTTTCAATAAAAACTATTTTAACGGGCGCGCAAATGCTGTTTGTAGCATTTGGTGCGCTGGTATTAGTGCCGCTTTTAACGGGCTTGGATCCTAATGTTGCGCTTTTTACCGCAGGCATAGGTACTTTGCTGTTTCAGGTAGTGACTAAAGGCCAAGTACCTATATTTTTAGCTTCATCGTTTGCTTTTATTGCACCTATTATTGCCGCTGTGCAAATGTGGGGCGTGCCGGCCACTATGGGCGGCTTAATGGTGGCGGGTTTTGCTTATATGCTTTTAAGCTTATTAGTAAAATTTAAAGGCGTTGCAACGCTTCATAAATTTTTACCGCCTGTGGTAGTAGGCCCAGTAATTATGGTGATTGGCCTTGCACTTGCACCTGTTGCTGTAAATATGGCAATGGGTAAAAGTGGCGACGGCAGTATTCAAATTATTGATTACACCAGCGCTATTTATATTTCGTTGTTCTCGTTAGTGGTTACGCTTATTTTTGCAGTATGGGGAAAAGGCGTATTTAAGCTAATACCTATTCTGGCAGGGGTTGTAGCGGGTTATTGTTTATCGCTCGGTATGGGCGTTGTGCAATTTGACGCAGTAACTAACGCACAGTGGTTTGCTGTACCAAACTTCACTTGGCCTGAGTTTAAATGGCAAGCTATTTTGTTTATGGTGCCTGTAGCAATAGCACCTGCAATTGAGCATATTGGCGACATGATGGCTATTAGCCAAGTAACCAATAAAGACTTTTTGAAAAAGCCTGGGCTTCACCGTACTTTGTTTGGTGATGGCCTTGCGACTTCTGCGGCATCATTATTTGGTGGCCCGCCTAACACTACTTACTCAGAAGTAACGGGGGCAGTTATGCTTACCAAAAACTTCAATCCTAAAGTAATGATGTGGACAGCTGTTATTGCCATTATTTTAGCCTTTGTTGCTAAAATGGGATCTGGCTTACAGACTATACCTGTACCTGTAATGGGCGGTATTATGATCCTACTTTTTGGCTCTATTGCTGTAGTGGGTTTAAATACATTAGTTAAGTCGGGCGATGATTTAACCGCGCCGCGTAACTTAAGTATTGTTGCACTTATTTTGGTGTGCGGTATTGGCGGTATGCATATTGGTGGCAGCCAATTTAGTTTAGAGGGCGTAAGCCTTTGCGCTATTTTAGGAATAGTACTTAACTTAGTATTACCAAAAGCAGAGCCTGAAAAAGTTTAATTTTGCACATTAGCTAAATAGATTGCACCATAATAGCGCATTTATAATGCGCTATTTTTTTAACCTATTAATAAATATATAAAAATAATAATGGTCTAGTATCTGCATTTAACTCCCAGACGCATTGTATGCAAAGGAGTAACTATGTCAGAGGCCAATATTGTGGATATAACCCCGTTTTTAGCAAAACACCAACTGCCTTTAAAGTATCAATATTTGAGTGAGCAATATTTTGTTCCACTCGCGCATGACATTCTCGAATCTAAAAAAACAAATACTCCTATTTTTGTTGCCATAAATGGATGCCAAGGCTCAGGAAAAACAACGCTCGCCGACTTTTTAGTTACGTGGTTTTCTAAAAACACACCACTTAACAGTGTTGCATTGTCGATTGATGACTTTTATTTAGCAAAACAAGCACGTACTGAGCTTGCCAAAGATGTACATCCTCTTTTTACTACTCGAGGAGTACCGGGTACTCACGACGTAGCATTAATGAATAGCACAATAACTAACTTACTGGCAGGAGAGGTAAACGTACCGCTTCCACGTTTTAATAAACACGAAGACGACTGCGTGCCAGCAAGTGATTGGCTAACAAACGAAAAGCCAGTTGATATTGTTATTTTAGAAGGGTGGTGTGTAGGCAGTGAGCCACAACCGTTGTTTTCATTGAGTGAGCCACTTAACGAGTTAGAGCAACTGTTTGATAAAGAAGGCGTTTGGCGCCGCTGTGTAAATAGCTGTTTAGCAAACGAATATAAAGCCGTTTTTAACCTAATTGATTATACCGTTATGCTAAAAGCACCGAGTTTTAGTGATGTTTTTACATGGAGACAAGAGCAAGAACAAAAGCTAATAGCCAAAAAAGGTGAAGGCTCAGGCACCATGACTAACGAGCAATTGGTGTATTTTATTTCTCATTTTGAGCGCATTACGCGTGAGAACTTAAACACACTGAGCGCTAAAGCAAACGCTTTAATTGAACTTGATAGCAACCGCGATATTAGCGGTATGCACCTAACGAGTGATGACACACTTCAACCTATTATTTTTACAGATTTGGACGGTACATTACTCGATCACGCTGATTACAATACAAATAATATCAGTGAGTTATTACAGCAGCTACAAAATGCGCATATTCCTGTGGTGTTTAATACCAGCAAAACTTTTTGCGAAGTTATCGAGCTTAAAAACGATTTAAATATTCAACAGCCTTTTATTGTAGAAAATGGTGCCGCGGTATTTATTCCAGAAGACTATTTTGAATTAAAGCCAATTGGTTGTAAAAAAGTAGGCGCGTACTGGTGTTATGCAATGGCAAAGCCGTTATCTAGTTTATTAAAGGACTTAAATACTTTAAAGGCGGATTACAAAGCACATTACAAATTGTTTAGTGACTTATCGAGTGAGCAAATATCAGAGCTTACCGGTCTTAGCGATGCACAAGCAAGGCGCGCACAAACCCGCGATTATTCAGACCCTCTTTATTGGTATGGCAATGACGAATTACTCACAGCCTTTGTAAACGATGTTGAAGCACTCGGCTACGATATAAAAATTGGCGGGCGCTTCATTCATATTGCCAAAAATACCGATAAAAGCGCTGCACAGCAGTGGTTAGTTAAACAGTTTACCCATCATTTCAGAAAGCCTCTCACGGTTATAGCTCTAGGTGATAGCGATAACGATAAGCAAATGTTAGAGCACGCAAATATCGCCATTATTATCGCCAATCCGGCGAGTAAAAAGCCGGTTAAATTGTCGCACAACAAAGCACGATACTCTCAATCACCGGCACCGCTGGGCTGGATTGAAGAAATAACATCGTTGCCGTGCATTAGCAGTATTTTAAGTATTTCTGAGGAGCAAACATCTCATGGCTGATTTTTATCAAAATGGCATTATTACAACATTACATAACATTGCCGACAGACCAATCGAGGATCTAGAAAAAGAGCTACTTACCTTTAGTAAGCAGCGTCCAATGGGATTAATACTACCTTCATTGTTTAGTGAACTTGAAGGCCCTGCGCTTCAAAATATAGTGAGTGAATTACGCGAAGTACCGTATTTATCGCAAATTACTATTGGGCTAGATAGAGCCGACGAAGCACAGTACCGTCATGCACTTGGCTTTTTTAAAGAGTTAAACCAAAACCACAAAGTATTATGGAACGACGGCCCACGCTTACAAGCACTTGATAAAGAATTACAAGAGCTAGGCGTTGCACCGCGTGAGCTTGGTAAAGGCCGTAACGTGTGGTACTGCATGGGCTATAAATTAGCAACAGCGGAAGTGGAATCTATCGCGCTGCACGATTGTGATATTTTAACTTACGACAGAAGCTTACTAGCGCGGTTAATTTACCCTGTTGCGCACCCGCGTTTTAACTATGAATTTTGTAAAGGGTTTTACCCGCGTACTGCTAATGGCAAAATTAACGGCCGTGTATCGCGCTTATTAGTAACGCCATTACTTCGCTCATTTAAAACTATTTTAGGCAATACAGACTACCTTGAATATATGGACTCTTTTAGATACCCACTTGCAGGTGAGTTTTCGTTTAGACGCGATGTATTAAACGATATTCGCATTCCAAGTGACTGGGGCCTTGAAATAGGTGTACTGAGTGAGATGTATCGTAACTATTCACATAACCGCTTGTGCCAAGTAGATATTGCCGATAATTACGATCATAAGCACCAAGAACTTTCGCTTGATGACCAAAGTGCAGGCTTGTCTAAAATGTCGATTGATATTACTAAGGCATTGTTTAGAAAGCTGGCAACTCAAGGTGTTACTTTTACCAGCGAAACAATTCGCTCACTAAAAGCAACGTACTACCGTATTGGTTTGGATTTTATAGAAACCTACCACAATGATGCGCTTATGAACGGGTTAACGCTTGATGTACACCAAGAAGAAAAAGCAGTAGAAATGTTTGCACAAAATATTATGGAAGCAGGTCAACACTTTCTAGAAAACCCAATGGAAGCGCCATTTGTGCCAAGTTGGAACCGTGTTGTATCAGCGATGCCAGATGTACTTGAGCGCTTAAAAGAAGCCGTAGAGCTAGATAACGAAGAATATAGTTAACCTGCGCGCAGGTTAACTAGCCTATAAGTCTAAACAATAAATATTAGGGGCGCATGTGATTTCAGTTAGCGAATTATTTTTACAACGAGTAGAGCAACATCTTCATATTATTTATGAGGGGGTTGAGCTGCCTTTATCGGTTACTGAGCTTGCTCAGCAACTTATTAAAATTATATTAGGTAGCAATACACTGCGCGACCCGACACCCCATACAAACCGATGGGATGAACAAGATATAGTATTGATTGCTTATGGCGACTCTATTATTAAACATGATGATAGTGAATTTGCCGTATCGAGCCCAATGGAAGCGCCACTTAAAACACTACACAGGTTTATAAGAGAGCAATGTGATATGCAGCTAAATGCCTTGCATATATTGCCATTTTATCCGTACAGCTCAGACGAAGGCTTTGCCGTAATGAACTATGTGCAAGTTAACGAGTCGTTAGGTGATTGGGGCGATATTCAAAACATCGCTAAAGATGTAAAGCTAATGGCAGATTTAGTTATAAACCATTGCTCAAGCAGAAGTGTATGGTTTGAGAACTTTTTAAATGATTTACACCCGGGTAAAGATTACTTTAAAACGGCCAGCTTAACGGATGATTTAAGCCAAGTTGTGCGCCCGCGAACCTCATCGTTATTAAATACTGTAACAACGCCAAGCGGCGAAAAACACGTGTGGTGTACGTTTAGTCACGATCAGGTTGATTTTGATTTTGCAAACCCCGATGTGCTTAAAGAGTTTGTGGGAATAATTAGGCATTATTTAGACAATGGCGTGCGTTTATTTAGACTCGATGCTGTTGCATTTTTGTGGAAACAGCTTAATACAAGTTGCATAAATTTGCCGCAAACACATGAAGCCGTAAGGCTAATGAGAACACTTATTGAGCACGCAGAGCCCAGCGTAGTTATAATTACCGAAACCAATATTCCAAACCAAGAAAACCTATCGTACTTTGGTAACGCAAACGAAGCGCACAGTATTTATAACTTTGCCTTACCGCCATTGTTGCTACACACATTACTTAGCGGCGATAGCACAGCAATTAAACATTGGATGATGAGCATGCCGCCTGCGCAAAATGGTACGGCATACTTTAACTTTATAGCCTCGCACGATGGAATCGGGCTCAGACCCATTGAAGGTTTACTACAACCGAGCGAAGTGGCATCACTAGTAAGTACAACCATGCAGTTTGGTGGTCGTGTATCTATGCGCACAAGTAACGATGGCACACATACACCGTACGAGCTAAATATTGCTTTATTTGATGCACTACAAGGGACGCACAATGGCCCCGATAAGTTTGGCCTTGAGCGGTTTATGTGTGCTCACGCCATTATGTTTGCGCTTGAAGGTATCCCAGGGCTTTATATTCATAGTTTGTTGGGTACAACTAACGACTATGACCGATTTGAAAATTCACAGCATAATCGCGCTATAAACCGCCATCGTTGGCAAGAGTCAAAACTACTGACTGCAATTGGTGAAAAGTATAGTCATCATCATAAAGTGTTTAACGGCATAAAAAGCTTATTGGCAGTACGTAAAAAGCAGGGGGCTTTTCATCCTAACGCTACTCAGTTTACGCTGCATCTAGCAGGTGGGTTATTTGGCTTTTGGAGGCAAAGCATTGACAGGCGCCAAAGCATATTTTGTGTTTATAACATTAGCGATAAACCACAAACACTCACATTGGCTGACCTAAATTTGATTAATACTCAAAAGTGGTTTGATTTAGTTGCCGATAAAACAATTGAAGAAAGCCAATTAACAATAGAGCTTGAGCCGTATCAAAGTGTCTGGCTGAGTAATATTAAGTAAATGCTAACTCTTTAAAAAGTCTGCAAATGCAGACTTTTTTATTGCCTAAATTCTGTGGTTGTTTACTGTAAAGCCCCTTTACACCAATTAATAGCATATTCTTTCTGTAGAGTTACTTTCATCACTATAATTGATATAATTAGCCCTCTTTTATTTATAGGGTTTTTCATGAAGTATTTTTATTTAGCTATTACGTTACTATTTAGCTCGTTGGCTTTAGCCCAGCAGCCAGTCGATCTTGAAATAAATATGAAAAACACCGGCCTTGCATACAAACAAGCAGTGCAGGCTACACAGATTGACGAATTTAATACCGCAATCGATGAATTTATTAAGCTGGTAAAAGTAAGTAAAACGGCTAAGTTTTACAAAAAAGCTGAACAATCATTACAAGGCCTTGATAAAGTGATTGCCCAAGCTGAACTTGCAAAAAAAGCAGCAAACGAGCAGGGGCTAAGTGCTGCAAAAGAACCACTGAAAAATATAGATAATTTACGTAAAAAATATCATGAGTTACACGAGCCTCCAGGGTTCTTTGAATTACTATTCGGTTCATAAACCTAAACTCTATGTATCTTTAGTAGCTACTTTTAAGCTAATTGCGTTAAAGGTATCTGCAGCAATAAATATAAGGAAACACAATGGAAATTTCAGTTTCAATGTTAGAAGGCCAAAAGCAAAGCGCTAAATTTGGCGACCTAGAAGTAATAAGCGATCAAAGTGTAAATGCTGGTGGCAACGCAGAGCATCCAGAACCATTTGATTACTTTTTAGTAAGTATGGTTTTATGTGCAGGTTTTTATGCGCGTAAGTTTTGCGAGCAGCGTGATATTTCTACTGAAGGTATGACGCTTACTCAAAACAACGAAAATGTAGATGACAACGGTAAAAAGTTATTTTCAATTGAGATTAACTTACCAGATGGCTTCCCTGATAAGTATAAAAAGGCGCTTATTGCAGCTGTAAATACCTGTACCGTTAAAAAAGTGATTCAGGCAGTACCTGAATTCTCGGTAGTTATTAAATAACCACCTGCTTATAAAGCTTAAAAATACCGCCGAGTAACATTAAAAACCCGGCGGTATCACTACAACAATTCTGCTATTTTTTCTTCATACCTTGCACTGCTTTAAAGCGTGGGTTGTTTTTACAAATTACAAATACACGGCCTTTGCGTTTTACAATTTGACACCCCGGACGTTGCTTCGCACTTTTAAGAGAGCTTAATACTTTCATACCTTTTCCTTTTTAACAGTCGATAAGCTTTTAAAACGGCGATTAAACTGCGCAACGCGACCATCTGTAGCGGTTGTTTTTTGCTTGCCTGTATAAAATGGGTGCGAGTCACTTGATACATCAATAGGTACGTATGGGTATGTATTACCGTTTATTTCTACTGTGCGGCTCGTTTTTATGGTTGAGCCAATAATAAAGTAAGAATCGGCAGCGGTATCGTGAAACGCAACCACGTGGTAGTCAGGATGAATATTTGGTTTCATATTACGCCTCAATAAATGATATGTGATAATGTATCATTTTAATTTAACGTATTTATTCCCTCATTGCAAATTATTTAAATGTTCCTCAAAAAGGCCGTAATTGCTGGCTATTTGTGCAAACAAATCAAAAAATAAGCACTTGAATTAAAAATGCTGGCTATTGCCGTTTAGGCTGTTATAACTATATTTAAGAGTTAAAAACGTTAACAAATACGGTTATAAAGTTATTACAGAGGTTATGTATGAGCGACGCAACACAACAACAAGAACAAATTGATCAAGGGGTGATGGAAACCCTAAGAGAGCGCGACCACAGTACCTTGGCGCAGCAATTAAACCCTTTAACCTGCAACCATAACGATATTGTAGAATTATTAGCGCGGTATATGGCACTTAGTGAACAGGAAGACGATGAGCTGTTCGATGATTGGTTTGATAACCTAACTAAAGAGCAACATACTGTTTTAAAAGTGTTTGAAGTTTATCGCGGGCAGTATGAACACCAAAATTAGTTGTAAAGCTATTTCATTATTAAGTAGCCGCAGTTAAACAATTACGGCTACTTTCATTAATTTAAAACGTTAGGTCGAACAGGGCTTGATTATTTATATAGGCTTTTTTCTCGGCCGCATGACACGCCATACATGCTCCTTTTGCAATATTAAAGGCGGTTTTATGGTCACTAGGTTTACCGTCAAGTAGCGAGGTTTGAACTTTTTTCCACAAACCACTGAATAAAATTGCATTAGCGTTGTGTGCACGTGCAGGGCGTTTTAGTGTTCCATTTTGAATGGTTGTTTTAATTTTACGCCACTGATACTCCGCAAACTCCGGGTTGTTCCTTTCAACAGCCTCATGCATTTTTTCAAATCGTTGACCAACCTCTAACATGGGTTGATCAAAGCCTCGCAGGTATTTTTGTATAATAGCAAAACGATCTTGCTCAGTTGTTTGATTGAGTATCCAATCATTTTGGTTTTTGGCGATTGAGTTAAAGCTAGTAGCGAAGAGAAAAAAGCTAGATGTAAGAAAGAAAGATATTCGCATTATTTTACCTGTTTATTTGTTGATATCGGAATTCGATATTAGTGAATAAACATATAAAACACAAGCTAAAAGAGGTTCACATTGAAGCACAAAGAGTTATTTAGCGGTTTTATTCGCTTACATGTTTTATATCATGCTGCTAAATCGCCAATATACGGAGCATGGATGATAGAAGAGCTTGCTGAACACGGTTATAAAATGTCGCCGGGCACACTGTACCCAATGCTTCATAGTATGCATGGCAAAGGCTATTTAGAATGTGAAAAAAAGATTCATGATGGGCGTTCTAAAAAGTATTACTCATGCACACCACTTGGTCTTGAAGCATTAGCCGAAGCAAAAAACAAATTAAAAGAATTAAAATTAGAAATTAAAAGTTAGCTATTGTTTAGCTAAAGCCTGTTGTTTATAAGCTCAAACGTGGTTTTATATAATTTAAGAATGCTGCAATTAGTGGCAATATCACACTATTTGTATAATATCAGTTGCATTAAATTAATGATCTATTATGGCGTTAATAAAATAGCGAAATAACAAGGTAGATTTAACATCTAGTTGTTCTCGGCAATTGCTCTATCTCCTGCATCCTCGCAGGCGTTTTGTATAAAAGCATGGCCTTCCTAGCGAAGTTTTTCAAGTTAGTATGTTCAATTAAGTAAAATAATGATTTGTGGTTAACTTAAGACCTGTTCCTGGTTGAAATACAGATGGTTGCTTTATTACTCATGTTTGGAATGATAATTGCTTCTTTAATTATAAAAATAAAGTCGTCAATTTTTAGACACATGAGGCAAAAATGAATTTTGGAACTCTTTCTTCGCAGTTATACAATGACAATAGCTATTCAAGCCTAAGTAATTTAAATAAAAACACTGTAAAAACGGATGATCCTAGTAAAAGTGAAGAGGCTAAAGCAGACTCTTCTTTAAGTAAAAATGCCGAAAAAACTACGATCTCGACTGCAGCTACTGAAGACGCAAAGTCTATCACTAGCAGCGAAACAGAAGATTCGAGTGACAATTCAGCGGTTCAAATGAATAAAGCGATCGAATCAATTAAGGATTTGCAGAGTAAAATAAGAGAAATGACCAATAGTTCTGATACGCCCACAGGTGAAGCGGTAGAAGAGCTAAGCGAACTTAGAAAGCAACTGGATAGTGAGCTAGCGTCGATACAATTAACAGTGCGAAAAAATGTATCTACTTTAATGGATTCAATGTTTTCATCATTTTCAGATAATAAAAATTCAGGTTTGCTTTTTAATAACCAAGCATAATTTAACTTACTTTTTAATATAGTTATAAACTAAGCCGTGATTTTATAAAATCTAAAAAAGCCACAATTCGAGACGATACCGCACTGTTTTTATAATACACGGCTTGTATAATTTCTCGGTTATTTGGCGAGCTAATTGCATTGGGTAGCACTTCAACTAATTTACCTGTTTTTAGGTCATTGCCAATCATAAAGTGAGAAAGTAGCGCAACGCCTTGGTTTGCAATACATAGTTGGCGCACTGTTTCGCCGCTGCTTGCGCTAAGCGAAAACGTGAATAAAGCGGGTTTTACTAATGGCCAGGTATTTAATTTAGGGGAGTCACTAAAACCAATTAACTTATGATTTTGTAAATCATCAATTTGCGCAATTACTGTGTTGTTTTTTATATATTCTGGGCTGGCTACAATACGTAACTGACTGCTGCCGAGTTTACGAGCATGTAAGTTTGAGTCTTTTAAATCACCAATACGTATGGCTAAATCGGTTTTATGTTCAAGTAAATCAATAATGCTGTCGTGTGAGGTTATATCAAGTGTTATGTGAGGGTATTGCTTAGCAAATTCGCCAATTAAAGGCGTAAGTTGGTGTAATACAAAAGGGCTTGCAGCATCTATTCGCAGCTTGCCACTTGGCGCTTGTTTTAAAAGCTTTATGGCTTCTTCACCGGTATAAAGCGTATTTAACCCCTCGCGCGCATATTTTATAAAAGTATGGCCCTCTTCGGTAAGTTCTAATCGGCGTGTTGTTCTGTTTAGCAAAGTACATTGCAATGTATTTTCAAGGCGTGATACAGCTCGCGACACTTTAGCCACCTGTTTATCGAGCAAATTAGCCGCTCCCGAAAAGCTTCCGCAATCTACTACCGTTATAAATGTTTCTAAATCTTCAGTTTTTGAATGAACAGCCATAAGTATATCAACACCATTTTTGCATTATTAACAAAAGTATTTTGTCACTAATGCTATTTTTTGCAAACGATATTTTAGCCAAACTACATTCTTCATATATTAATGAGGATATAACTATGCCATTGGCTTTGTGGGCGCTTACCTTAAGCGCATTTGCAATAGGAACAACTGAGTTTGTAATAGTGGGATTAGTTCCTACCATTGCAAACGACTTGGGCGTAAGCCTACCTTCAGCGGGTTTGCTTGTAAGTTTATATGCGGTTGGCGTTGCTATTGGTGCGCCGGTGCTAACAGCTTTAACGGGTCGTTGGAATCGTAAAGTGGTATTAATAAGCTTAATGGGCTTGTTTGTATTGGGCAACTTACTCGCTTGGCAAGCGCCAAGTTACGAAACACTAATACTTGCGCGTATTTTAACGGGGCTTGCCCATGGTGTGTTTTTCTCAATCGGATCGATGATTGCTACTAGCTTAGTAAGCAAAGATAAAGAAGCCAGTGCAATTGCCATTATGTTTACCGGGCTTACTGTAGCACTAGTAACTGGTGTGCCATTAGGTACATGGATTGGCCAACACTTTGGTTGGCGTGCAACGTTTTTAGTTGTGTCGGTATTAGGTTTAATTGCATTAATTGGCAGCTCTATTTTAGTACCAAAAAACTTAAAACAATCAATACCAGCAACGTTTAAAGAACAACTACAAGTAATTGTAAAACCGCGTTTATTACTCGTATATTTAATGACTATATTAGGCTACGGCGGCACGTTTACAGCGTTTACTTATTTAGCACCTATTTTAGAGCAACAAACAGGTTTTGCGCCTTCGGCTATTGCTTTAATAATGCTTGTTTACGGTGTATCTGTAGCAATAGGTAATATTTGGGGTGGAATGTTAGCTGACAAACGCGGCCCAATTAGCGCACTGAGTATTATATTCAGCGCTTTGAGTATTATTTTACTGATATTTACCTTTACGATGGAATCAAAAATTGCGGCTGTACTTACTATTCTAGTCTGGGGCGCATTTGCTTTTGGTAATGTACCGGGCTTGCAACTTTATGTAGTAAAGCAAGCGCAAAAGCACACGCCAAATGCGGTAGATGTTGCATCAGGTTTGAACATAGCCGCATTTAATATTGGTATTGCACTTGGCTCAATTATTGGCGGTAGTGTAGTAGAGAATATGACTCTGCAAGATACAGCATGGATAGGCGCTGTTATCTCTGTTTTAGCACTCGGTGTTACACGCTGCAGCGGTATGCTTGATAAACGTGAAATTCAGTAAGCGTAAACTATCCTTTGTTAAGGTTGAAACTAAAATTAATGACCTCATACCTGTTATGAGGTCATAGAATTTTAAGTGACAGTCGTAACAAGAAGTAAAAGGTGTATTTCGTAAAGCTTTAAAAGAGCTTGTTTTTAACCGATTATTTTACAAGGAACAACCATGACAAAACGTGTAATAGAAATGCCAGAACTCGGTATGGGAACATTCCGCTTAGAGGGCGACACTGCCTATAACTCAGTAAAAATGGCACTAGAAGTTGGGTTTCGCCATATTGATACCGCACAAATTTATGGCAATGAAGAGCAAGTAGGTCAAGCTATAAAAGACAGCAATATTCCCCGCAGTGAAATATTCTTAACCACCAAAGTGTGGAATAACAAATTAAATAAAAGCGACTTTATCCCAAGCGTTAAAAAGTCACTTGAAAAGCTACAAGTTGATTCGGTCGACTTACTGCTAATTCATTGGCCATCGCCTGCTAACGACGAGCCAATGAGTGAATACCTTACTGAATTATTAAAAGCAAAGCAGCTTGGTTTAACTAAGCACATTGGTGTTTCTAATTTCACTATTGCAAACTTAAATGAAGCAATGCAAACGCTTGACTCACGTGAAATATTTACCAATCAGGTTGAGGTACACCCGTACTTAACTAACACTAAATTACGTGCTTTTTGTGCCCAGCACGACATTCATGTAACGGCATATATGCCATTTGTTGTAGGTAAGGTGCTTAAAGATCAAACCATTATCGACATTGCTAAAAAGCATGATGCAAGCCCGGCACAAGTTGTTTTAGCATGGGTTAACGCCAATGGCATGACGACAATTCCATCATCAACTAAGCGTAAAAACTTGGAAGATAACTTTAACGACCATGTTAAATTAGATGATGAAGACATAGCCCGCATTGATGGCTTAGATTGTGGCGACCGCCAAGCAACACCCGACTTTGCGCCGCAGTGGGATCAGTAAACTTACCTCAAACGCAAAGTTAAACAAAATATTCTAAGGTGTAGATTATCTACACCTTAACTTTTATAAGGAATACACATGTTAACGGTTATAGCTGCACTGTCGTGCAAAAATATTGATGCAGATGTAATGCTTACAGCACTTGAAAACTTACAAAAGTCATCGCGCCAAGAAGTAGGGTGCTTACGTTATGAACTATCGGTAAAAAGCGATGATGAACATACAGACTATGTAGTTAGCGAACAATGGGCGTCTGATGAGCACTTTGAAGCGCATAAAAACGAGCCACACTTTAAAGCGTTTGGTACGCAAGTTACTGGGCTTTTAACCAACAGTAGTATTGATGTATATAAATCAATTGGTTAAGCAGTTTTATACCACTTAGCTAAACTACATAACTAAGTAAATACTCAAGCAGGTGCTGTTAACTTACATCACCTTTTATTCTTACACTCTAACCTACCTAAATACTATACTTCCCCAATATATCAATGAAACCTAATAGGACTCTTTTTTGTTAATTCGCAGTGTGGCGAAATCTAAAGTGCTCCATAACATTATTAAAAGTCGTTTTTTGTATCACAAATTACTCTAATAAATGGCTTATTTAATTTATTGTTTACATTAAAGTTCTCTGGTGTAAATATAGAAACACTCATAGGCACTGTTAAGTGCCTTAGCGCATGGAAAGTATAGTGAACGATGTAACATCAATCACTAGAAAATTGCTAGCTAAAAAATCACAGCCAATAACGCCTTAATAGCTTTAAGCTGTATCAATTTATATGGAGATAATAATGAAAAAATTAATGGCAATAGTCGCGTTTTTAGGCTCTGTCTCATTTGCACAAGCTAATGATAGTTTTGTAGTGAACGCTAAATTTTATGATAATAAAAACCTAATTGGCTCACCTACTTTAGTTGTAAATTCAAACGAAGAGGCATCAGTTTCAGTTGATAATTCCTATAGCTTTGCCCTTACACTAACGCCAATTGATGACTCGACCGTAAGCTTAGCAACCGACCTGAAATTAGGTGAAAAACATATGGCACCTTCTTTAGTTGTTGAACTAGGCAAAGAAGCAAGCATAAATATTGATGGTAAAGAGCTTTCAGTTTTAGTAAATAAATCAAGCAGCTAATAAGTTAAAATTAGGAGTATAATTAATGAGAAACTCAAGAAATGAAATAGTAAAATATGGAGTCTCTTTTGGTACAGCCCTAGCAATTGCCATTTCATGGAGTGCTAACGAGTCTGTGTTATGGGCAATCTTGCATGGTTTTTTATCTTGGTTTTATGTTATTTGGCATGTAATTACGTGATAAGTGTTTTCGCGTGTGCACTGGTTGATTATGTAGATTGCGGTCAATGTTAATACTCGAGCAATTACCATTTAAAACGATTAAGTTAAAAATATAAAAGGAATAATTAATAATGAAAGGTGCGGGTGGAAGCTCTGGTGGTATTGGGCATTTTTTTATTGGTTTGATTATGATGTGCGGTGGCTTTTATATGCTGCTAAACGCAATTTCTGTAACCTCTAATTTTGGACTAAGTTCTCGCATTTATAGTGTTAATGCTTTAGGTGGCTTTGGCGTTACAGGCGGCATGGTTATGATCCCGTTTATTTTTGGTGTGGGTCTGATTTTTTATAATTCTAAAAACATTTTAGGTTGGGTGCTATCTCTAGGTTCGTTAACCGCACTAATATTTGGCGTTATATCGAGTGTTCGATTTAGTATGCGAACTATGACGTCGTTTGATTTGATTGTTATTATAATTTTAGCGTTTGGCGGCTTAGGGCTGTTTTTACGATCGCTTAAATCTATTGATACTTAACCTGAGCTCTGGTCAAGAGATTTACTAACGTATTGAATCATGGTGATATTTAAATTTATTTTCTCTAGCCAGAGATTTTCAGTGAAAACAAGGCGAACTTAAGTGCCAATAGCTGCTCGAGATAGATTTATTATCCAGAGTTCAGGTTACTTAGTATGATCATTTAAACAGTAAGTGCTTGTGGCTAAACAGGCCAAGCAAATTGCCTAAATGAGATGTTAAATCTTGGACGGGTTGTTTTAGGCGCACTCGCTAGAGCGTGTTGGTAGTTGTCTTGAAATCCTTGGCCCATGATAAGGAGTGAGCCATCTTCTAGCGTGAGACTATGCTGCTCTTGAGTGTTACGTTGGCTGCGGATTAAAAATTCGCGCTCTGCACCTAAACTTATTGACGCAATAATATCTGTAGGGCCAAACGCGGGTAGATCACTATGAAAGCTTAAGCTTTCTTCTCCATCTGGGTAATAAAGGCACACCGCCACACTAAATTCGACACCCGTGAGATCAGTTATTTGCTGTTGTAATTGGCTTAAAAGAGGGAACCAAGCACTGTGACGACCATGATATGAAGGAAAAAGCTGGGATTGTTCTAATTTGGGATCTAAAAAAATCATTCGCCAAGGGAAAATACGTATTTTACTGCCATCAGGCATTTGCATAAATTCAGGCTCATTAAGATTACAATGTGATGCTAACCATTCATATATGGCAGTACTATGTGAGCGAGGCATAAACTGTGAATGGTAAGACGCATCGCAACTTAGTGGCAGCTTCATTTATTAATTCCTTTCATGGTAATACTTATTCTAATTTGAGCCTAGTCGCTTTTAGCTCATTAAACGCAATCTTTGCTCTAAAATTAATAATACAGCCCACCAACTAGCGAGCTGTTTGTCTATCACTTAATTTAAGTTATTTAATGATAGAGAGCAATGCCGGGTTTGTAACTAGATTACGCACGCCATGAGCATGATCTTCGTTAAAGGTGTTACTTTCACACCATTTGCCAATGCTGTTTATATCTACTTTAGCCACTTTTGGTTTAACTGACCATGTTACTTGAAAAGGAGCGCGAGCTTCGTTGTAACTCGGGCCAGTAGTTGAGCTGCTATAAACAACAGGTTCACCCGTATTTGTAGGTGTAGCAATCGCTTGATAGTAACCTTTAACGAATGACACAGTGCTTATTTCAGTAAAATCAAGTGCGTTAGCATCGTCTACTAACACATACACTTGCGCTTCAACACGTAGTTGTGGATTTTTAATCGAATCACTTAAACAGCTACCTAAAGTCGGGCCTGGTTTAACAATTGCTGATGTATGAACGTTATGCACTTCAATTGTATTGCCAACTGAAAGTGAACCGTGAATACTTGGACAAATCTGTGCTTTTATAGGTTTACTCTCGTTTTTAGTTAAAGCACCTGAATACAAATAACCACTTTGAAACCTTTTTCCGTCGCCATTACCAGCATATTAACTAAACTACCCACGGCATGCTCTGCATTTTTATGAAAATGGATATTACATAAGTTCATCTGGGATGACGTAGGAGATGGCGAAAAACGACGATATTTTCGCCAGTAAAGTTATCAATATTACGTGGCGACTGCGGGCCAAAACCTTTGTTTTCTGTGTTTTTAGCAAGTGCTACGCGCTGCATTTTTAGGACATTGTCACTCACGCTTTCATGATTATCCTTAGCAAATCTAATTGCTTGTAAAATAATAACTATTTAATAGACAAATCGTACTTTAAAATAAGCGCATCTATGTAACGGGTGCGCAATGTGTGTTGTTTTTCATGATCGGCGCCGTGTCCTAGTGCTTTGTTTAAAAGCTTCATGGCTGGGTGTAGTAGCGATCTTTCGTCTTGGTTTAAACTCGCTTTACTGCGCAGTTCGGTAATGTCGTCAACTAATAACCTGCCAATATCTACCGAGACTATTTCGTCTATTAATCCATTTTGAGTAAGTACGCCGTACTTACTGCATAAAAACTGTTGCCAAACTTGTTGTAGGTGCTCATCTATTTCGCAGCCAAATAACTCTTCGTTAAACGTAAATCCTTGCTGAGCGAGTTTAGTTAGGCTTGCAGTATATTGCTGTGCAAAATAATTAAAAGCGTGGCTTGATGATTCTATTTTTTGTTTTAAAAGGCCTTGCCCCCAATTAACACAGCCGCGCGGGTAATAGTCGTCATACTCTTCGCATTCATATAAGCCTGAATATGAGCTGCAGCTGAGTTGGCTTTTAATACAGTAACTTGGTTTGGGGAAAACACTTCGCTCTTGCCAAGCTAAAAGTGTATCTGCATCTATATTTAATGCTTGGCACAGTTCATCGGTGTTATAAAAATGAGTTGCTAAGTAGTCAGATAAACGCATAAAGCCTCTGGTATCGTTAAAAATAAAACACTGTTTATATATACAGTTATTCATTTTGTATTACCAAACTTAATAACACAAGCGATTTTATAATTAAATGTGCGCTTACACCTCCAAAAGTATCGGCAATTATGTTACAAATAGCGCAAGTTTTATAAATAATGATTTTTTATGCGCACCCTAGAGAAAATTAAACAAGCAAGCCTTATTACAGCTATCAAAACGCCATACTTAGCAAACGGTGAAATAGACCTAGCAAAGTACGATGAACTCGTAGAAATACAAATTGCAGCGGGCGTTGATGGCATTGTAGTTGGTGGCACAACAGGCGAAGGCCAGTTAATGAACTGGGAAGAGCATTTAATGCTTATAGCGCACAGTGCAAACAAGTATGGCGACAAACTAGTTATTGTCGGTAATACCGGTAGTAACAATACCCGTGAAGCGATTAAAGCAACTAAGTATGGCTTTTCCAGCGGTATGGATGCAGCACTGCAAATTAACCCGTACTACGGACGTACGTCAATCGCGGGTGTTAAAGAGCACTTTAAGCGTGTGTTAGATATTGGTCCTGCCTTTATTTACAACGTTGCAGGGCGAACAGGTCAAGACCTAACACCTGATATTATTGAGCCACTGGCACAGCACGAGCATTTTATTGGTGTTAAAGAGTGTGGCGGCAATGAGCGCATAGCCCATTATGAACAACAAGGTATTGCATGTTGGTCGGGTAACGATGACGAAAGTCACGATGCACGCCATACGTACAAAGCGCATGGTGTGATTTCGGTTACTTCTAACCTTATACCTGGTTTGTTCCGTCAGTTAATGGATACTAAAAGTGATGATTTAAATGCGTCGTTACAACCATTAATGAACTGGTTGTTCTGTGAGCCAAACCCGATTGCTATTAATACCGCCATGATGATGACAGGCGCAGTAAACCCTGTATTTAGATTACCGTATTTACCGCTTAGTAATGAGCAGCAAAAAATCGGTTTACCACTTATAAATCAGTTAAATGAAGCTGATGTAGTGGGTGGTAAGGCGCAGAGCTTAAATTTAGCTAATGTGTTAACTCTTTCTTAATTATAGTTTTTTGGCCATTAGTAATGCGTGTTTACATGCACCTACTTATGGCCTTTTTTACTGCCAGTAGTAATTGAGTTTAAGTTTCCAGCTTGTTAAGTTTGTATGCTTATAACTAATGCGAACATCAAAATTTTGATTTATAGGTATTGATATTTCAGCTTGAGTTGTTGATTTTTCATCATTACCCAAGATAAATTGCTCGTGAGACGCTCTTAATTTTATATCTGAATACAATGTTGTTATTACACCTAGCTCTAACGATGAATCGTAAAGCTGCTCTGTTGCTGCAAGCTTCCCGAGATAAGCGTTCGCAAGCGTGAAAACCAGCGTTTTATTGTCATTAAACAAAAAAGATTTACCCAGTCCCCCCATTAAAAATGTGCTTGTGCAGCTTTGGCACAGTGTACTTTGCCTTTCGAACCCAGCATTAATTTTCCAAGATAAGTTATTCTCTTGTGGCCATTTTACATAGGTTGGCGAAAATGATTCTAAGTCGAGTAGATGCAACTTATCGACGTATAAATTTGAATTTAAAAAAGACACCTCTGAATCAACCATTTCTAAGTTAGAAAACGCAATACGTGCCACATCTGAAGCTAACGAGTCAAAGTAACTGAGTCTAAAGCCTAGCCCCAGGCTGCTTTGTTCATTTATTCGTGTAGAAGAGATAGAGATTTTTGAAGGTTTTTGACCTTTGTGAGGTGCTTGTTGTGAATATGACGAAACACTCATTTCGTTACCAATAGGGAGCGCTAATCGCGCTTTAATTAGCGCGCTTTTTAGGTCTTTGATATGCCCAACATCTTGTTTTTTTATTTGTTGTAATTGCACTAGTTCAAATAATGTTTCAATAATTCGCTTTTTACTTTTTACATTTAGTGCTGAGAACTCATTATGCTTAATATACTTAGGCGAGTTGTATATTTTCTCTGCAATATCTGATTCATTTGTAGAGAGCTCTTTCATGTACTGTGTAAAAACAGTGCTTCGCGATGGCGTAAATAGTATTTTTTTCAATAAGTTATGATTGTTATAGGAAGCTTGATGTAATTTCGAAAAAACAGTGGTTGGGATCATCCACGGTGAGCTGTTATTCGTTAATTGCTCTGCAATGACGAGTTCGATTAGTTGCGCAATGTGAAAAGCACAGTTTTCATCAGCAAAATAATAATCGAACTGTGCACCGAGTAATTCCCACAAGTGATTTGCAATAAATGTTGTGTCGTCAATATTGAGATTGAGCTTATATTCCCACAGATCTCTGAGCTCTATTTCACCGTAGTTATGCTGGTGGCGATAAAATAATTGATCGGAAAACCCGGCATTATATCCACCAAATAATCCTTTAGTTATATACACAAGACCGTTTTCGTTTTCTGGCACATGAGCACCATAATTTATACTGTAATCGAGTAATTTATTTTTTGTGGCTGTTGAACGATTAAGTTTTAACAATAAATGGCCATAAAGTGACGCTGGATTACTCATATAACCTGACGCAAATACAAGGCTTATAGAATGAATAGGTTGCTCATCTCGCCATCGGAATAATTCGGGGCATAGAGCTTTGGGCTGCGAAAATGTTAGTCCTTGTTTTTTTAACCACGTGTATCGTGCAGGGTATTTACATTGTATTTGCGAATCGTTATTAAAGCGGTGTACGGTCGCCCTAAGTTCATCAAAAGGGCTCTTGTGACCGTTAGCAGATATAAAAAAAGATTTATTGGTAATATAGCTTTTATCGAACGCAGGCTTTTTGTAATGACCTAGTTTTAACCATGTAGGGTGCTGGGATAACTGCTGTAAATTCGTTGATGCCTGAAGGTTAAATGATGTAATAAAGAAAATAAAAAATATAAGCGTATAAACTTTCATAAATACCCAGCGGGCTTGGGGCAAAAAGAGTAAAGGGACTAAATTAGCCCCTTTATAAATTATATTGCAGAGCAGTTAGCTGAGAACTGGCTAGCGATATTGCTTTCAACAAGTGTGTAAAGTGCTTGTGCATCGTTTACAGATGTTTGAGCAAAATCGTTACGGATAGTTGAGATCATTTGTGGGTGAGCTGCACTGTTGCAACCACGAACATTTAACATTGCAGAAATGTATTCGCCTTCACCTTGTGCTATTTCTTGCTCTAGGATTGGAAATGTTTGCTGAATAAATAGTGCTGTTTTAACGTTAGCGCCTTCGCAGCTCTCTACAGATGAAACGTTAGAGGAAACTGCGGTTGTTCCTAAATCCCAAATAATATTTGAAATAGCAGCGGCAGTGCCGTTGTCAGGAAAAATCATTGCGCCGATACCACATTGTTGCCACGGATTAACGTTAGCTTGAGCTGGGGTTACTATGAATGCGCTTGCTAGCACTGCTGCAGTTAAACATTTTTTTATCATTATTAAATCCTTATTTAAATGTCCCTTAAATGGGGCTTGAATTCTATAGATATCTTGGCTTTAGAGCAATAATACTTCTTATAAATTTAATGAGAAGTATATTTTGTTAAATTAAATGAGGGTAAAGCCTGATTTTAATCTGGCTTTATAGCATTAAATCGAAGAGGTTTTTAAATCAATGGCTTTGCGATTCAACAAAACAAAATATTTAATTAGTAATATGGTATAAAGCTAACTGTTAGCTCGTTTTTGCTGTATAATTTGCGACCCTTGATAATGTGGCCGTAGGTTATACAGCATGAATTTTAAATCTTTTAGTTTCGCTCCTGAAATCATCCAGGCGTTGGACGAACTTAACTATCACACCCTTACGCCCATTCAGCGCGCAGCAATTCCAGCTGTTCGTAAAGGTAAAGACGTTTTAGCCAGTGCACAAACTGGTACCGGCAAAACTGCCGCGTTTGCTTTACCTATCATCCAAAAATTGGTTGAGTCTGAACTCAGCACAACTAATGCACCTCATGCATTAGTACTTGCTCCAACGCGTGAACTTGCAGAACAAATTGCTAATAACTTTAGAGACTTTGCAAAGCATACATCACTTAAAGTAGTTAGTTTATTTGGTGGTGTGAGCACTGCCGGCCAAGCAAACGCTTTAAAAGAAGGCGTTGATGTTGTAGTTGCTACACCAGGTCGTTTATTTGACCATATCCGCCTAGGTAACTTAAGCCTTGCGAATGTTAAGCACCTTGTTCTTGATGAAGCTGACCGTATGCTTGATATGGGTTTTATCGAAGATATGCAAAACGTCATTAAAAGCTGTGCAGAAGAGCGCCAGATTTTACTTTTCTCTGCTACATTCCCTGCAGCAATTAAACAGTTTGCATCTAAAGTATTAAAACAAGCTGAAATAGTTCGTGTTGATCAAACTAACAGTACAGCAAGTACCGTTGAACATGTTGTTTACCCAGTTGAAGAACGTCGTAAGCAAGAGTTACTTTCTGAATTGATTGGTAAGAAAAACTGGCAACAAGTGCTTGTATTCGTAAACATGAAAGAAACCGCTGACGAGCTTGTTAAAGAGCTTAATCTTGATGGTATTCCGGCTGGCGTTTGCCACGGTGATAAGTCTCAAGGTAACCGTCGTCGTGCTTTACGTGAATTTAAAGAAGGCAAGGTACGTGTATTAGTAGCTACAGAAGTGGCTGCTCGTGGTATCGATATTGATGGCTTACCTCGTGTAATTAACATTGATTTACCATGGCTTGCAGAAGATTACGTTCACCGTATTGGCCGTACAGGTCGTGCTGGTCGCCAAGGTCAAGCAATCTCTTTTGTTAGCCGCGAAGAAGAAAACACCTTGTTTGAAATTGAAACGCTAATCGGCCAAAAAATCAAACGTGTATATTTAGAAGGTTATGAAGTAAGTAACCGTGAAGTACTCATTGATAAAATTGGTAAAAAACCAGCGCATTTACGCCGTACACGTTCTAACAAGTTATCAGGACAAGCAACCGGTGAAGCGAGAGCAGTAAATCGCTCACGTATTTCAAGCGTTCGTAAAAGCTTAAAAGGCGAAAAGCTATCACTTAAAAAGTCATAGTTAACGCCGTTTAGTTAAAAAACCTGAGTTTACTCAGGTTTTTTTGTGTCTAAAATTTGAGTGTTAGTAAAGTTAATGCATTTAAACAAAAAAGCCTCACAAAGTGAGGCTTTTCGATAAACAGCTTAAAAAAGAGGTTTAAGCGTTTTCTAACATAGATAATGCGACCGCTTCAGCTGCTTTAATACCATCAATACCGGCTGATAAAATACCGCCCGCGTAGCCTGCGCCTTCACCTGCAGGGTAAAGCCCTTTAGTGTTGATGCTTTGGAATGTTTTGTCGCGCTTAATACTAATAGGCGACGAAGTACGTGTTTCAACGCCGGTTAGTAAACCGTCGTTAGTTGAAAAGCCACGAATTTGTTTATTAAACGCGGGGATTGCTTCGCGAAGCGCATCAATAGCAAATTGTGGTAGCACTTTGCTCAAGTCAGTTAACTTAATACCTGGTGTGTAAGAGGGTTGTACTTCACCTAAATTTTCTGAAGATTTACCTTTCAAAAAGTCGCCAATTAGCTGTGCTGGTGCATCGTAGTTACTACCACCAAGCTCATATGCTTGCTCTTCAAGTTTGCGCTGTAAGTCTATGCCTGCAAGTGGGTTACCTGGGAAGTCTTGCTCTGGCGATATGCCTACCACAATAGCGCTGTTAGCATTACGCTCACTTCGAGAATATTGGCTCATACCATTGGTAACAACGCGGCCTTCTTCAGAGGTTGCCGCTACTACCGTGCCACCTGGGCACATACAAAAACTGTAAACGGTGCGGCCATTATCACAATGGTGAACAAGTTTATAATCGGCAGAGCCTAAAATTGGGTTACCTGCATTTGTGCCAAAACGGCATTCATCGATCATTGATTGTTTATGTTCGATTCTAAAACCGACTGAGAATGGCTTTGCTTCAACGTATATGCCTTTTTTATGGATCATATCAAACGTGTCGCGTGCACTGTGTCCAACGGCTAATACAACATGGCGAGTGTTTAGTTGTTCGCCATTTGAAAGCGTTAAACCTGTTACTTGTCCATCGTCTAAATGAATATCGTCAACACGTGTGCTAAAGCGAATTTCGCCGCCAAGTTCTATTATACGAGCGCGCATTTTTTCAATCATGGTAACAAGTTTAAACGTACCAATATGCGGCTTACTTACGTATAAAATTTCATCGGGTGCGCCTGCTTCTACAAATTCAGTAATTACTTTACGGCCGTAATGTTTTGGATCTTTTACTTGGCTGTATAACTTACCGTCTGAGAATGTACCTGCGCCACCTTCACCAAATTGTACATTTGATTCGGTATTAAGTGTGCGTTTACGCCAAAAGCCAAACGTGTCTTTTGTACGTTCACGTACCTCTTTACCGCGCTCCAATATAATGGGATTAAAACCCATTTGAGCAAGTAATAAGCCTGCAAATAAACCACACGGGCCAAAACCAATCACAACAGGGCGCTCTGTTATATCTTCGCGGGCTTGGGCTACAAATTTATAGTTTGTATCTGGCGCTACTTTTACATGTTGGTCTTTTTCAAATGTAGCGAGTAAATCGGCTTCGTTATCAACTTCTATATCGAGTGTATAAATAAGCAAAATAGCTGATTTTTTACGTGCATCATAACCACGCTTAAACACATTAAAACTGTGCAATTGTTCTGGTTGGATTTTTAGTTTATTTACAATTGCTTGGCCAATTGCATCTTCGTCATGATCAAGTGGCAGCTTTATTTCGGTTAAACGTATCATTTATATCTCTTTTAGGTGTCATAGCGGGGTATTATTACCGCTCACAATAAGGGGATGCAGGGCACAACGGGTGTGCAAACATAAGGCGCGTATTTTACGTTAAAATAGGGTGATATGGCACTTATTTATTGTATTTTTGGGGTGAATGGGTATGATCCGCAACTGTTGTTTAAAATTTTAGGTATTAAATATAGTATGGCGTTTGTAGTCACCGAAAACTGTATAAAATGTAAGTACACCGATTGCGTATCAGTGTGCCCTGCAGATGCATTTTTTGAAGGCCCTAATTTTTTAGCCATTAGCCCAATTGATTGCATAGATTGTGGGTTATGTGTCCCGGAATGTTCAGCCGACGCAATATATCAAGAAGATGAACTCCCTGAATCTCAAAAAGAGTTTACTGAATTAAATGCTGAACTTGCACTCGTATGGCCGCGCATTACTGAGGTTAAGCCTGCACCAGAGGACGCTGATGTTTGGAATGGCATAGATAACAAACTCAAACTACTCGAAACGTGATAAGTAACAAACAGTTACTCCTTTATCATTAAATAGTTAATTTTTCATTTCAAAGTATTAACAAATGTACCTGGATAAATTACAATCTTTGGCTTAAGTTGCTCCTTATGAGTAATTACAGTCTAAATGGATGTTTATGCAGTACTTTATAACTATAATAAAAAAGTTTATCTTCCTATTTTTTAGTTTCGTTTTATTACTCTCAAGCCTTAATGTAGCGGCTGAAAAACAGCAAGTATCTTTATCCCGTATTGATTCTAATATCACCGTTGATGGTGTTATGGATGAAGCGCATTGGCAAAATGCGACTCGTATTCCTTTAATCTACCAAGACGAGCCTAACGAAAAAGGCACTCCGCCTGTAAAAACGGATGCTTTTATTTACGAGGATGGCACAAACTTATATGTTGCCTTTGTTGCAGAGGATCCAAACCCTGAGCAAATTCGTGCATCGCTGCGTGACCGCGATACGTTGTGGGAAGACGATGTAGCCATTCTTGTTATTGACACCTTTAATGATGAACGCAGTGGTTATGAATTTCATGTGAACCCTCTTGGTGCACAAGGCGACATTCGCATGACCGACACTGATGGCTGGACCTCTGATACTTCGTGGAATGCTATTTGGGATAGCGCAGGGCAAATTAACGAGCAAGGTTATGTTGTTGAAATGCGTATTCCTTTTAAGGCACTACGTTTTCCTGAAAATAAAAAAGAGCTAACGTGGGGTTTTTCAGTAATGAGAAACTACCAGCGTGATGTTTTGTATCAGCTATCAAATATGGGGTTCGATCGAGATACAAAATGCAGTCTTTGTCAGTTTGATAAGTTAGTGGGTTTTAGCGATATAGAATCAAGTAAAAACATTCAACTTACACCTACGCTAACCACACTACGTAATGACAATAAATCAGAGCTACCGGGTAATTGGGATAATGGCGATATAGACACCGAAGTGGGCTTAGATTTACGTTGGGGCTTAACAAAAGACGCTGTTTTAAATGCAACCATTAATCCAGATTTTTCTCAAGTAGAAACAGACTCTTTAGAGCTTGATGTAAATACAACTTATTCTATTTATTACGCTGAAAAGCGTCCTTTCTTTTTAGATGGGGCTTCTTACTTTAAAAGCAGCTTATTTGAACTTTTATATACACGTACAATTGCAGAGCCTACTTTAGGTGCAAAGCTAACCGGTAAAACGGGCGATCATAGTTATGCGTTAATGCTCGCTGATGATGATAATAGTAATATTTTATTACCAAGTAATCAGGGCTCTGGTTTTGCAAACCTAAATGAAAAAACTAATGCGGTCGCAGGGCGCTATCAATTTGATAATGGCGAACAAGGAACAATTGGTATTTCAACCACCCATAGAGAAAGCGACGACTATCATAATACCGTATTATCAGTAGATGGGAGTTACTGGCTTAATCAATCGGACACTCTTTTGTATCAGGTATCATCGGCTGATACCCGTAACTCTGAATTTTTAATCGAGAATTATAATTTATCTGAAACTCAGTCAGATGAAGCTTATGCTCTAGAACTTACTCGCGATAAACGTGATTACAAACTGTTTGCGTCGTATGAAAATATTGGCGAGGACTACCGCACCGATTTGGGTTATCAAGAAAAAGTAGATTACGAAAAGGTTGTGTTTGGAGGCGGGCAGACATGGTATCGAGATGAAGCTGATTTACTTACCTCATGGTCATACGAAGCTGATTGGGATAAAACGTGGGCTCAAAACGGTGACTTACTTGAAGAAGAATACGAAGGTTTTTTAAGTTTTAAAGGTCAAATGCAATCTATTTTTGAAATTGGTTTAGTACATCGCTATGAAAATTATAATGGCAATTTCTACAATCAAAATATTGGCTATATTTATACTGGGTTCAAACCTACTAAAGATTTAAAGCTAACCTTATATACCGAATATGCAAGCCGTATTGACTATACCAACGAACAGCTTGGTGATGTGTTTAATACTCAAACACAGGTGGTATGGGATATTAACGACCATTGGCAACTCGATATAAAACACAACTATAGCCAATTGGATAACCCGCAAGGGGATCGTGTATTCACTGCTAACTTAGTCGACTTTAGACTTCATTATAAATTTAGCATGCGTTCAATTCTTAAATTAATTTTACAATTTGAAGATATTGATAGAGACGAAAATGCTTACTTTTATCAAGTGAGCCAAATCAATAAAGATTATGGTAGCCAGCTTGTTTACTCATATAAAATTAATGCACAAACATTATTTTACTTAGGGTATTCAGATAAAGGTTACCAAGATGATTCTCTTAAAAATATTGAGCGGGATCAGCGTACATTTTTTACAAAAGTTAGCTATGCATGGCAGCTGTAATCGCTAAAAATTACAGTGCAGCAGAAATGCTCGTTATATTAGCAAGTTGTAATGATGCAGTTTGTTACGTTACTTAGCTTTTTTGCTAAAATTGTTGCAGAAGGCGTTGAAGAAATAGGGCAGTTTGAACTGGTTAAAAAATAGGTGTGAGCTCTGTTCAGGGATATTTAGTTAGCCGCCCTGAGTCATCGATTAATGTAGGTAATAAAGTATTACGGAACAACACTAGTAACCTTTCAGCATCGGGTACAAGTGCGTGGGATATTGTTAGTTAGTTAGTTAGTTAGTTAGTTAGTTAGTTAGTTAGTTAGTTAGTTAGTTAGTTAGTTAGTTAGTTAGTTAGTTAGTTAGTTAGTTAGTTAGTTTACAAATAAAAATGCCACTCTAAATAGAGTGGCAATTTTTTGTTTAATCAGTAATTAATATGTTAAAGATCAAATGTGCGAGAAACAGCAAGTACAATACGCTCATCAGCATAATCGTAATCTAAGCTTGTGTTTTCAGCAGCCACTTCAATACCAAAACCTTCGTAGCTTGTTTGGTATGCTAAACGGTAATGGTAATAAGATTTGTCTCCCTTAATATAATCCCACTCAAACTTATCACCATCAAGTGAGTTTGAAATATCAAAGCTTGCACGTAGTGCATGATTTGGAGCCAGCTCATAAGTGTGAGCGATCATCGAAATAACATGGCCTGTATCGTAACCAAAATAATCCCAGCTGTACCAAAAATTAAGCTCAGTTTGGCCGTATTCACTTGCGTAACCAAATTTAGTGTAAGCCTCAGCGTAGTTGCCATCGCTGTTATTACCTTGATAAGTGTAATACGCAATACCGTAGTCAACGCTAAATTGCTCATCAAGTTGTACATACTTACCTACATAGGCATCAAGCTCAAAATCGGTGTCGTCACCAAAATCTACATTTGAAGCCCATACACCTGCGTAAACACCACTATCAAAAGCATAGTCTAAGCTACCTTGAATTGCAGGATCGTTATCTGTTTGAGTTACACCGTTAAAAGTGTAGTCAGACGCTGCCGTGATTGTTGTTGACCAATCAGCTGCTGCAGTCGTTGATAAAAGTGCAAATGGTAGAGCTACTACAAGTTGTTTTAGTTTGTTATTCATTATTAATCCCTAGTGTACTGTGTCTATTTTTGTGTAATCAATTGCGTTTGCTTTTGGTGAGCTATCTATATTCGTTACTGTTTTAAATTTACTGTATCCGATAAAAGCGGCACAGATAAAGAACAAGCCAATAACTAATGCGCCTACCCATTGAATTTGTAAAAATTCTAATTTAAACAATAGTGTAAGTAGTGATAGAGCAACAATATTACCTATCATGTATTTCATTTTGCCAAAACGCTTTACGGTAAAGTTTAGGTTATCTGTATATAAACGCACTAACGAATCGAGAGAGTTAATTACAAATATGATACCTACAAATACCATGGCAAAGTTTTTAATACCTTGAGTTGGAATGCCCGCATCGTGGTAGTGATAAAGTACGCTAAACCAAATCGCAATCGGAATAGAAGGGAAAATCAACATCGCACCCAATACTTGGTATGTTTTAAGTCCACCAACAAAGCGTGATGTAAATTGACCAATCATTATGCTCCATGCAAACCACCAAAATAAGTAAAACTCATGGTAATCATTAAGCGGTAAAACAAATTCATTAATGTTGGCAAAGTAAGTACCAATAGAGCCTAAGTTATTCGTAAATGCTGACATTTCACTGTCGCCAAGAACAAATGCGCCAGCCCACATAAAGGCGATTAAAGCTAAAAATAACCACGTAGTAGAAATACTTAAAATACGTACATATTTAATATCAGTACTTGAGTAAACCGCAAAACAGATAGCCGCAAACACAATTAAGTAAAACTCAGAAACTATACTTGTTCCATCACCTAGTTCGGGTAAATACCACGGTAGGTTTGTAAGCAGTAAATAAGCGGTAAATGCACATGTACCAATAATTACAACGTTATTGATAAATTTAACCCAAGGAATTTCGAAAAATTTCACTTTAGGTTCTATTACACAGAAATAAAAGCACGTAAGAAAGTAAAATCCCCAGATCAAAAATCCCCAGTAGCCAAACTCAATAGCCAGTGGATTTGCAAACGCGTATTCTGGGCTTGCTTTTATGTCTGCATAACCTGCAAACTCAGTTAAAGGAAACATGATAAGGCCAACATCTAGGCCAGAAGTAAATAGTATTGCTATAAACGTAAAGGTTCGAACTGGTGTTACACCTACTACGCGTACATTCCCCCATTTAATTAAAATAGTGATAATGGCAAGTAAGGTAAAAATGATGCCTGCATTAAGCCAAATAGTCATTGTTACCCTCCAGTAATGAATAAAAATAATTCATAAGCACTCCGTATTTTATTGTTTTATTCTCGCATTAACACAACGTAACCTATTTACATCGTGTGCCACTGCAAGGCACGCACAGGTTTAGCCCGACGAGACTAAACCTAAGCATGTGGCTAAAGTTAGATCTGTGTACTACGTTGTGTTTCTTGCCAGTTTGTTGTTATGGCAACATTCACATCCGATTTCTGTAATGGGTCTTTACCTAAAATTATGTCAGCTGCTTTTTCGGCAACCATAATAGTAGGCGCATTCAAGTTTCCGTTAGGAACAGTTGGGAATATAGATGAGTCAACAACACGTAGTCCTTCAATACCATGTACTTGGGTATTAGAGTTAACAACGGCCATATCATCTTCACCCATTTTGCATGAGCAAGAAGGGTGGTAGGCACTTTCTACGGCTTGGCGTACAAAGGCATCTATTTCTTCATCTGTTTGAATGTGTTTACCTGGTTGAATTTCTTCATCGCGGTATTCATCAAAGGCATTTTGCTCGATTATGTCGCGTGTTAAGCGAACGCACGCTCTAAAGCCTTCAATATCGTCTTGATGCTCAAGGTAATTAAATAAAATGGTTGGTGGTTGCTCAGGATTTGCAGAGGCAATAGTCACACTACCTCGGCTTTTTGGTTTGTTATGACCCACATGTACCTGAAAGCCATGACCTGCAAATGCACTTCTACCATCGTAACGCATTGCTGCTGGTAAAAAGTGATACTGAATATCTGGCCATTCAACACCTGGTTTTGAGCGAATAAACGCACACGATTCAAAATGATTCGTTGCACCTAAACCCGAACGCGTTAGTAACCAACGCGCGCCAATCAAACCTTTTGAAACAATGCCTAGCTTGCCGTTAAGCGTGATAGGTTGCTTACACTTGTATTGAAAGTAAAACTCAAGATGATCTTGTAAGTTTTGACCAACACCTGGTAAATGATGCTGTACTTCAACGCCTGCTTTTTCAAGCGCTTGAGTATCACCAATACCAGAGAGTTGTAAAATATGTGGAGAGCCAATTGGCCCTGCACTTAGTACAACGTCTTTTGCAGCATGTGCAGTTTTAACGTCGCCATTTACTTTGTATTCAATGCCAGTGGCTTTTTTGCCGTCTAAAATCACGCGTTGTGCCAGTGCACCTGTAATAATTGTTAAATTACTACGCGATTTTACAGGGTCTAAATACTCACGAGACGCAGAGCTGCGCACGCCGTCTTTTACGGTCATGTGCATTGGGCCAAAACCCTCTTGTTGCGAGGCGTTGTAATCATCTGTTGAGGCGTAACCAGCTTCAACACCTGCTTTTATAAACGTGCGATAAAGCGGGTTTTGCATTTCGTTGCCGTTATTAACGCCAAGCGGGCCTTTACCACCACGGTAAGTATTTTCACCAAGGTAAAAGCTTTCTGCCTTTTGAAAATACGGTAAACATGATTGGTAATCCCAACCGTTTGCACCGTGTTGCTGCCATTCGTCAAAATCTTTTGCGTGGCCACGTACATACACCATGCCATTAATAGATGACGAGCCGCCTAATACTTTGCCACGAGGGCAATGCATTTCACGGTTATCTAAATGAGGCTCTGGCTGCGTATGAAACTGCCATGCGTATTTGTCACTATTCATAGGAATAGATAACGCAGTTGGCATTTTTATAAAAATACTTTTATCGCTACCGCCAGTTTCAAGTAGTAACACGCGGTTATTTGAATCTTCAGACAAACGGTTTGCTAAAACACAACCCGCCGAACCCGCGCCAACAATAATATAGTCGTAATGATTACTCATAGTAGGGCGCCTTAAAATGGGCTTTCTATGTCGGCCATACCAACATAGATAGACTTAGTTTGCGTGTATTGATCAAGCGTTTGAATACCATTTTCACGGCCAATACCCGATTGCTTATAACCGCCAACTGGCATTTCAGCAGGTGAGTTACCGTATGCATTAATCCAACAAATACCCGCTTGTAACTTATGAATAACGCGGTGCGCACGTTTAATATCGCTAGTAAATACGCCAGCTGCTAAGCCTAGGTGTGTACCGTTAGCACGTGCAATCACATCGTCTTCGTCGTCAAAAACCAGCACGCTCATTACTGGGCCAAATATTTCTTCTTTAACGATAGTCATGTCGTCATTACAATCAATAAATACAGTCGGTGCTACAAAATAGCCATTAGGTGCAGATTCTGGGGAAAGCGTTGTACCACCAGTTAAAAGCGTTGCACCTTCTTCAATACCTTTATTAACGTAGCTCATTACTAGTTCTTGATGCTTTTTAGAAATAAGTGCGCCAAAGTTAGTATTTAAATCTTGTGGGTCGCCAGCAATGATGTTTTTCTCAGTGCGCGCTTTAAGCTCATCAATAAACTGCTGGTAGATATTTTTATGAACGTAAATACGTGTACAGTTAGTACAAATTTCGCCTTGCGTATAAAAGTTACCTAACATAGCAGCGCTAACCGCTTGCTCAATGTTGGCATCATCAAATACTAATAATGGAGATTTACCACCGAGTTCCATTGTTACATCTTTTAACGTACAGGCAGCACTTGCTACTACTTTTTTACCTGTGCCTACTTCACCCGTAAACGATACTTTATCAATATCGCTGTGCTGAGTTAGCCACTGGCCTACATCGCCTGCGCCTTGAACAACATTAAACACACCTGCAGGTACGCCAGCTTCAAAAAACACTTCAGCAAGCTTAATAGCACCAAGTGGTGTTTCCTCAGATGGTTTAAATATAAATGCATTACCAGCAGCAAGGGCAGGGCCCGACTTCCAACATGCAATTTGTAATGGGTAGTTCCATGCACCAATACCTGCACATATACCTAGCGGTTCTTTACGTGTGTAGTAAAAGTCATCACCCACCATTTGTTGTTGGCCTACTTGTGCTGGCGCAAGGCCTGCAAAGTATTCAATTACATCAGCGCCGGTTTCAATATCAACACAATTTGCTTCTTGCATTGGTTTACCGGTGTCGAGTACTTCTACAAGTGCCAGCTCATCGTTGCGTTCGCGTAAAATAGCCACTGCTTTTAATAAAATGCGGCTGCGTTCAATGGGTGTCATTGCTGACCACTGAGCAAAGCCTTGCTTTGCACTTGCTATGGCTGCGTTTTGAATAAATTCGTCGGCAATTTCTACTGCGTAAATAACCTCGCCCGTAGCTGGGTTTGTTACATCAAATGTTTTGCCGCTTTGGTTTGCAAGAAAATGGCCGTTAATAAAATTTTGATAGACAGGTGTAGTCACGCTAGGCTCCATATTGCTTGATAAGTGAAAGTACATAGCTTTTTGCTAACTTTTCACTGTGTTTAAACTGATTATTGTCTGATTTACTCAGTACTGATCTTAACCATAGGCCATCGATCATGGCGGCGCTAAGTTCAGCAGCTTGCTTTGCTTGCTCAATAGGCATTAATTGCTTAAAAGAAAATGCTAAATTACTTTGCAAGCGTCTACTGTTTACATTTTGTAGTCTGTGTAACTCTTTATCGTGCATCGATTGTGCCCAAAAACTCAACCACGTTCGGGTTGTATCATTGCGTTGTTGTACAAGCGCAAAGTTGGCTTCGACAATATACATTAAACGTTCAGTCGCATTTGTTTGATGGTTTACTTTGCCTATCAAGTCTTGCTTTAAGCTTGTTAGTAAGTATCGAACAGTGGCTTCAATCAGCCCCTGCTTACCATTAAAATAATGACTAATAATACCCGACGATAAACCTGCATTTTTACTAATGCTGTTTATAGTCGTTCCTTGCAGACCTTTGCTTGCAACAGATTCTATAGTTGCGTCAATTAACTGCTGACGCCTGACAGGTTCCATTCCAACTTTAGGCATAATTTTTATTAATTGAACGTTCAATAAAGATAAGCTTAAGGTAATAGCTCTAACAATTCAAGGCTGAGGTAAACATCTAGATGCCAAAATGCAAATTAATCATTAATAAATTTGCAACTAACGCAACAAATAAAGTCGGTTTATATTGTATTTAAATCCATTAAATACAGTGAGTTATAGTTGTGTGTTTTGAATTCAATAATGGTAATGATTTGTTTACAGTAATAAATGAATAAAATGATCAAAAACAATTAGTACAATAATAGTTAGAGTACTAATAGTATTAATTTGATACAAAATTGCACTAAACCTGCAATTGCTTAGTACTCTAATAAATTTACTTTGAGTGTGAACTACGCAGGTTTACTGCATTTAATTGGTAGGATTTTTAAGTTAGGCGTTATTAATAACGCCTTTGAAAAGTAGAGGGTAACGTCTTAGTCTATTGCCAATGTAGTCATCAGCTAAAATTTGCTGGCAAATAAAATCAATATCTTCGCTTGCTTCAAAAACCCAATCAAAGCGCTCTATAGCCAGTAAAAATCCACGCTTTAAATGAGTTTGAGCACGGTACTGTTCTAAATTGTCTTGAATAATTGAGACTTTGCTTGGATCAGCTTTAAGTTCTTCTACTACTTGGTTTATAAAATTAGTATTGAGCTTATTGCTTGTATTAGAAGGGCGGTTCCTGAGTTTTCGCGGGTACATTAGCTCTCGTTTGCAATGTTATATAATTTTTTCAAAAAGTCGTCTTTATGCTTTTCATGTTCGTAGTCAAGGTGGTAGGTATTATGAAAACCAAAGCGTAATTCAACGCCGCTACCTTGTAGGTATACAGTGTAGCCATCTGCGTCTGAATAAGCAGTAACGCCTTGATAATGTTTACCTTCGTCAGTCATTTCGCCTTTTTGAATGATGCGTTCATACACGGCTAAAATCTGTTTGTTGTCAATTTCGTTTTTCATACTTCACCCTTTTATTTAATACCTCATACGATAAGGATATGAGGGTCGATCATCTTAAAAACAATAGCTAAAAATGTGTGATATTGCTTTGTAATTTAGCCTTTTTAAATTATGCTCAAAACTCATTTAATGTTGAGCTTACACCATGATAGACAAGGCGTTACTACTAAAAACTCGTGAGTTATCGGATCAATTAATTGCATTGCAAACGCCAATTAGGATACTCGATGCTATTAATTGGGATAAGCAAACTAAAGAGGAGTTTTTTAGACAAAAATGTCAAAAAAATCCACTTATCGATCGTGCTTATTATCAACAGCGCGACCTTGGTTTTGTCCCTAGCGAGTTACGCCAAGCGTTTTCTACTTTGCACCGTAACATTATTAACCAATTGGGGCAGTTAAATCCGATTGCTCAATATATGGGAAAAATGTGCACTGAATATAAAACAGTATTAAGTATGCTTGAATATCGTGGTACGCCAGAGTTTCATGATTTATCGGTGGAGCTATTTGGTCACCCTAAAGACTTATTCCATGCTGGTGAGCCCTCACTTTCTGAGCTAGCTAATATGTTAGATAAACCGCTGCAAAATTTACTTATAGCCGACATATTGCCCGACGACCCTAAAAATATTGATGCTGTAGATGCTGTACGTATTTTGTCTGAGCAAGTAAATGCCAGTATGGCAGGGATAAACGTAGAGGTAATGCTTAGCGATGGTATTGTCAGTGATGCAGCCGCCGGTGCTAATAATATAAAGCTTAATCAAGATGTTAAGTTTTCTCAGCGTGAGCTTGATATTTTAGAAGTTCACGAAGGATGGATACACGTAGGTACCACTCAAAATGGTTTAGCTCAGCCTTATTTAACGTGTTTGAGTAAAGGCACGCCAAGCTCGACCATTACCCAAGAAGGCTTAGCGGTATTAACCGAAATTATTACATTAAAATCGACCCCAAGGCGTTTATCTAAATTAGTTAATCGGATTCAAGCAGTTACAAAGGTAATAGATGGCGCTGAGTTTGTAGATATATACCGTGATTATGTAGCGCAAGGCTTATCAAAAGACGACAGTTACACACTCGCGCAGCGTGTGTTTAGAGGTAGTACGCCAACAGGTCTGCCTTTTACAAAAGATATTGCCTACATTAAAGGCTTTGTACTGGTATATAACTTAATACGTGTGGCGATACAGCTTGGTCGAATCGATAGACTGCCTTTATTATTGGTAGGTAAAATATCGATAGATGATTTTAGATTAATATCGCAGCTTCATGATTTAGGTGTAATAGAGAGCCCGCAGTTTGTACCACCACACTTTAAAGATTTACGCGGTTTGGCCACTTGGTTGAGCTTTGGTCGCTTTATTGGTGACTTATCGTTTGAAAAGTTAGAAAACGATTATAAACCGTTATTTTTGTAATTAAATCACCATTTTCATTCAGGAAATATCTGTTTATTTTTTAGTATCGAAATCAAAACGCAGTTGGTATGAGTAACTGCGTTTAATTGTGTAGCTACACCTATATGGTCACATATAGAGACTGTAAGTACTGAGCCAAAAGGTTCATCGTTGAACAATAATCCTTTAATAAAAATACCTAACTGTTGTTCATAGGCAGTAATTTCAATTGCCATTTGGGCTACAGCCAAACTTTTAGATAATCAGTAAATGCCTCATTATTATGAAAACTTAAGCGCTAAATTTTACAGTTCAATGTGACAGGCTACGTAATTTAATAATTGATTAGCAGCAACCACTGCTGCAGATACTTTTTTGAAACTTTTAACTTATTGTTCAGTAAAATTAATTGTTTATTTTAATTATCGGTTTCAAAGGGTTATTTTATATTTTGTTTCGTACACGTGCATCATGCGTTTAGCAGTATCTGCATCGAATCCGTCATAGTGAATTCCCTTAAGAAATTCATACATAGCGGGGGTACGCATATACTGATTAACTAAGGTTATTGCTTTTTCGCCTTCGACTGTTTGACTACAAGCAAAGTAACCATTAATAAACTCAGGGTATTCACTTATTGCACGGCTATCTAGTTGGGCATATTGTTCGTCGGATAAAAATGATTTAACAGTATATTCATAGTCAACAATTATATCGATACGCTTATGTGTGAGTAGTTGTCCTAATTGTGCAAAGCTATCGGCACTATTTATAGAAGCGACTTGATGCCGATAATCTGCGAACATGGTATCAAGCTGTTGGTAGCTTGTTGAAGAAAGGATCCCAAATGTTTTATTATTAGAAAGTAGTTTGGAAACAGACACTTTTTCTGGTAGCCCTTGTAGGGTTTCTTTATACCCAAAAATTTTACGCTGTACGAACATTGTTGTGGGTATTTCAGAGAACAAGAAAAGCTTTTCTCGTTGCTTTGTTTTAATCAAGTTATAACTGCATACCGGTTGCGGCCCTGATAAACGCTTTATTAAGCGAGCATGGTTGGTCCATTCTGTGCTGATGTTAAATTCATCGCGTAGTATTTGTTGAAAAAGAGCATAAAAGCGTTTTTCAGCTGTACGCTCAGTCGTATCGTTATTATACGCACGGGACAATATAGTAAGGGAAGAGTGAGCTTCGGCTAGGAGAGGTAAACTAAGTAAACTAATGAAAATACAACATTTTAAAATATTCATGCAATGTCCTTTTTGTTTAAAACTATCAAGGAATGCTTGAGTTGTCTTTATAAAAAAAGCCCATACGGGCTTTTTTTATACTTAAACATAACAGATTCAATTAACGTGCGTTCGTGCTTTCAAATATTTTGTCAGCTGAGGCTGCTACAAAACCAGTATAAAGCTCGCCGTCTGCTTGAGGGTAACGAATAGCAAACTCATAAAAACAGCTAGGGATGCTCATATCACCGTCACTAAAGGTCACTGAGTATTCATCAGCAAGTGTTGACGATTGCTCTAGTAACACCTCTGGTGAGCCTTTAACTTCGCCGCCTGATGTATTAAGCGAAAAGCCTGCATCTTTCAGAGCTTGATTAACATCATGAATATTATCAAACTTAGCAAGCGTATTAATATTTACAGTAAAGTGGTTAGCACGATAACCCCACGCCGACATCCACGCTGCATATTCGCTTTCAGCTAGCAGCTGTTTGTAAGTATCGGTGCTTACTTGCCAATGTGTACCTGAGTATAAAAAGTTATCTGCTGTTACGGCGCTTTCGTCAATTTTACTTACCATATCGCTTACGATGGCTTGTAACTCAGGTGAGCATTTTTCGACTAATAACTCAGAGATAAACACTTTTGGCTGATTTGGATCGCTATGCTCGTAGTGCTTTGCGTAGAGTTTTTTAGCTTCAAAGTGGTATTCACCACATTCTTTGTAACCAATTGCTAAAAAGTGAGCCGCGAGTTTTTCAAGGCCGACCTTTTCAATATTAAATGTACGCAGTGCAATATGATCGTTAATAATGTCATCTTTTTGCGTTGACCCTAAAAGGTCATGAATTTTGTCTGCCGATGGAGTTACGTTTAAGTAGTTTTCCCAAAGGTTATTAAATAATGTGTTTACATCAGTATGCATATCAAATCCTTAAATCTTAAAATTTGGTTTTATTGCTTATTCAATTATTAAGCCCGGCGCTAGGGTTTGCGGTAAGCTCACTTTGTCTGATTCAACAGACGCTACAGGGTATGCGCAATAATCAGCGGCGTAATAAGCACTTGCTCTGTGATTACCACTGGCACCAATACCGCCAAATGGAGCTGCGCTTGAGGCACCCGTAATAGGGCGATTCCAGTTAACAATACCGGCGCGAATACGCTTTAAAAAGTGAGTGTAATCATCTTCACTATCGCTAAGTAAACCAGCGGATAAGCCAAAGCTTGTGTTGTTGGCTTCAGCAATGGCGCTGTCAAAATAGTCAAAGCGATATACTTTAATCAGCGGTCCAAAATGCTCTTCATCTGGCATGTCGGTAACGTGTGTTACATCAATAATACCCGGGCTTACAAAACCTGTGCCTGGTTTTAATTGCTTAAGTTCAACAAGGATTTGCGCGCCTTTTGATACTAATTCACTTTGCGCAGCAACCATGCCTAATGCTGCTTTTTCGCTTATCATTGCACCCATAAAAGGCTGCTCTGTAGCAAAGCTGTCATCTACAACTATGTTTTTAGTCGCGCTTATTAGTTTTTCTAAAATAGCATCGCCATTGAGCGACTTTTCAATAAATAAGCGGCGTGCACACGTACAGCGCTGGCCTGAGGTAATAAAACCAGATTGAATAATATCGTGCACAGCAGCGCTTACATCATTCACGTCTTTTACAATCAGTGGATTATTACCGCCCATTTCAAGCGCTAAAATCTTACCAGGGTGTCCAGCAAATTGCTTATGTAATAAGTGACCTGTGTTTGAGCTACCGGTAAAAAATAAGCCATCTATATCTTTATGAGAGGCAAGTGCTTTACCTGTTTCAATTTCACCTTGCACAAGGTTAATAACACCTGCAGGTAAGCCCGCTTTTAGCCAAAGTGAGAGGGTAAACTCAGCCACGTGCGGCGTAAGCTCTGATGGCTTAAATACCACTGTATTACCGGCTAAAATTGCAGGTACAATATGCCCGTTTGGTAAATGCCCCGGAAAGTTGTACGGGCCAAAAATAGCAACAACGCCATGCGGTTTGTGTCTAATAAACGCTTTAGCACCAGGCATTGGGTTTTCGGTTTTACCTGTACGCTCATGGTATGCTTTTACAGATATAGCTACTTTACCTGTCATTGCGCCCACTTCGGTACGGGTTTCCCACAATGGCTTGCCAGTTTCGCGCGCAATAATGCTAGCAAATTCTTCGCTGTGTTCTTTTAATTGTGCCGCGAAGTTTTCTAAAATAGCTATACGTTCTTCAAGTGGTTTGTCGGCCCATTGTAATTGCGCTGCTCTGGCTGCTTTTATAGCTGAATCTATTTGATCAGCGTTTGCGCCATTACCTTGCCATACAACATTGCCATTACTTGGATTGATTGATTCAAATGCTGGGCCAAGGCCTGTATGCCATTGGTTATTAATTAGGTGTGTATTCATAAATTATTTACAGGCGGAAGAATCGCGCTGCATCTCCTTGGCTTAAATTAAGTGCCTTAGCTACATCTTGGCTAATGACGAGAGTATGTTTTGCATGATTGTAATGTGCGTCTTTGGTAAAGGTTGCTCTAAAGCCACTTACACCTTGATTACATACAGCCAGCGTATCAGAGCTATTTTGTGATATGTGATCAAGCTCACCAATTGTTATAGGGCAAACTTGGGAGTCGCGAATACTGCGAATATTACCAAGTTTTGCTTCAACCGTTGGACCTGCGTCAAATAAGTCAACGTAGCCTCTGTGCTCAAAACCTTCTTTTTCGAGTAGCTTTAGCGCAGGTTTTGTTTTTTCATGCACATGGCCAATAACGGCTTGGGCTTTTTTGCTAAGCAAGTTCACATAAATAGGATATTTAGGCATTAATTCGCTAATAAATACCTTATCGCCTAAGCCCACTAAGTGATCCGCTTCTGGAAATTCGATACTAAAAAAATGCTCTTGAAGCCATTGCCAAAAAGGTGAGTGCCCATCTTCGTCGCTCACGCCGCGCATTTCTGCAATAACAGTATCGGCAAAACGCTCGCTATGCTGCGCCATAAACAAAAAGCGTGAACGCGATAAAAATCGGCCCGTTAGCCCTTTGCGGCTGTTTTCGCGCAAAAACAATGTGCATATTTCAGAGCAGCCTGTGTAGTCGTTACACATACTTAAAATATCAACGGTGTTATATACATTTAAAGTAGGCGAGTGATGAACTGTTTTACCTAAATGATAATGATACAAAGGCACCGACAAGCCCACTGCGGCTTCTATCGCGGTTGTGCCAATAACGTCACCTGTTTCACTGTCTTCTAAAACAAATAAGTAGCTTTCATCTAACGGCTGATTGATGTTTTTAGCGAAGCTTTTTTCAGCGCGTTCAATTTTTTCTTTTAGCTGTGCATCATCAACAGGTAAAGAGGTAAATCCATGGCCTGATTCAATCGCAATTTGTTTAAGTGCGTCAAAATCATTGGCAGTAATAGGACGTAATACTTGCATTAATTACTTGCTCCAATAGCACGCCTGTAGGCGTGCTAACTTAAACTATATTAACCGTTTACTACATCGCTAACGGCTTTTTCAAAGCGCGCTAAGCCTTCTTTAATATCTTCAAACGGGATAACTAAAGATGGCGTAAAGCGAATTACATTCATGCCAGCTACAAGGTTCATTAAACCATTATTAGCACTGGCTACTAAAAAGTCGCGTGCACGGCCTTCAAATTTATCATTTAGTACTGCGCCAATTAATAAGCCTTTACCGCGTACTTCACTAAACACGTTGTATTTTTCGTTAATTGCATTTAAACCATCACGGAATAACTGTTCGCGCTCTTTAACACCATTTAGTACATCAGGTGTATTTACGGTATCAAATGCAGCTTCGGCTACGGCACAAGCAAGTGGGTTACCACCGTAAGTAGAACCGTGCGTACCAATTTTTAAATGCTCAGCAATGTGTGTGCGAGTGATCATAGCGCCAATTGGAAAACCACCACCTAATGCTTTTGCAGTTGTTAAAATATCAGGTACAACTCCTAAGCCTTCGTAAGCGTATAAATCGCCTGTGCGACCAACACCTGTTTGTACTTCATCAAAAATAAGTAGCGCGTTATGTTTAGTACACAGTTCACGTACTTTTTTAGCAAATTCATCTGTTGGTGAAATAATACCGCCTTCACCTTGCAACGGTTCCATCATAACTGCACATGTTTTATCGCTGATCAGCGCTTCAAATGCAGCAATGTCGTTAAAGTCACAATGTTCTATGTCAGCAGGTTTTGGACCAAAGCCATCTGAGTAAGCAGTCTGTCCGCCAACGGTTACGGTAAAGAAAGTACGTCCGTGAAAGCCTTTGTTAAATGCAATTATTTGCGATTTTTCAGCGCCGTACACGTCAAGTGCAAAACGACGGGCTAGTTTAAGCGCCGCTTCGTTTGCTTCTGCACCTGAGTTTGCAAAGTAAACTTTGTCAGCAAATGTTGCTTCAACCATTTTTTGAGCCAAACGAAGCGCTGGCTCATTAGTCATTACATTTGATAAGTGCCAAATTTTTTCGCCTTGCTCTTTTAATGCTTTAACAAGCGCCGGGTGACAATGACCCAAACAGTTAACGGCAATACCACCTGCAAAATCAATAAACTCGTTGTTATTTTGATCCCATACACGAGAGCCTTCGCCACGAACAGGAATAATAGCTGAAGGGTTATAGTTTGGTACCATTACGTCGTTAAATAAGTCTCTTGTTACTTGCATTTTGTACACCTAAATTGAATGGGCTTAGATAAATGATTCGCTGCTAAATTAAAGAAGAATATAGCCTTTATTCTTCAGCAAACACGTTATTATTTCTTGTAGGGGTCATTATCGAAGGTTAACAGTTAAATTTGCAGTGCTATTTTGTGAAAAATGGTTAGAATAAAAGTCAAATTAACGAAATAAATACGCATTATGATAACTCTACAAGACGAGAAACTACTTTCTGTACTAAAAACAAACGCTAGAGCCAGTATTTCTGACCTTGCTCGCATGCTCGATTTATCTCGTTCAACAGTACAAAGCCGTATGCTTAAATTGGAAGAAACAGGCGTAATTAAAGGGTATAGCGTTGATTATGGGGATGACTATTTAAGTAAAATGGTATCAGCTCATGTGTCTATTAAGGTTAAGCAAAAATTAACGACAAAAACGAACATAGAGCTTAAGCAAATAGATGCAATTTCACAGCTTTATGCCATAAGTGGTGAGTTTGATTTAATTGCTGTGGTACAAGCGCAAAATCTAGAGCAGCTTAGTCATTTGCTAGACGATATAGGTAATTTAGATGGAGTAGAGCGCACTACATCGTCTGTGATTTTAGAGACCAAATTTAAGCGCTAGCATAGCTTTTATCTTGTACAACATACTTTTTTTGTTTTTGTTGAGGAAATCTAAATATAGCTAAATTTATACCCAAAAAAATGTTTAAATCATTGTCTTTTCAGGATTTAATGTTAGAATTTTGAATAACAAGGAGTTAATAACTTGATACACGGATGTTTATAAGTATCCTCCCTTATGTATTCACGTAAACAACCTCAATAAACTTTATATTAGAAGCAATACTTATAGTCTTGTTTCAAAATGGAAGTAGTTTTGCTACAGCATTAAGGAAAATGATGAAAAAAATAATTATACTAATAGTATCAGTTATATTTGTTGGCTATTATTTAAACGCAAAAGCGAGTCAGAGCTCATTAAATAAAGAGACTGAAGTTAAAACGTTCAGCGATATATACTATAAACTTGAAACGTCCTCTGTAAGTATTGATGAAATTATAATTGGTGCTACTGAGTTCGCTTTAACAATGTGTGCAGATCGAGCTTATCAAGAAGTTTTAGGTAATTCGGTTCAAAGTTGTAATAAGCATTTTAAAATGACAAAAGGTACATGCGCGAGTTATTTAATTAAAAGCTCTCACAGGGTGTATAAAGATAAAACAAAAGTAACTTTATTAGCAGAGCGATTTATTAACTGTGTAAGTTAGTTATTTTTGTAATACATTGTTATGCGTTGGCCATGCTTTTTTGTACGATTAACTACACTTGTTTTAATTCCTGTAATAATTAGCAATGGATTATGCCTGCACTGCTTTTCTTTGTGTTACTTGGCTTATCAGAGCCTTTAAAATTTGACTCAAATTTACCAACAATTGCTCCCTACAACGCGGGTAATCAAGTCCAGTGTATTTTATTTGAAATGGAGGCCTCATTTAAGCTTCAAACCCTCCCTTGGCTGCGTGCACAACGAGAAGTGAAATTACCTCGCCGATATTTTTAGAAAGATGGTATTGGTTAACTCATCCAAATAGCATTAATAAACCTGAAGATAAAATGCATTACGGTGCTGTAAGGGGGAGTTATCAGGCTAACTGGCTTAAATCAAAAAGTGTTTCAGTACATGTAGAGGTAAACACTTTAGAGGAGTTAGTTAATATTTTTCATCATCAAAGAGTAGATAGAATATTACTCGATTTAGATGATTTTGAGCTCGTAGTGTCTAAATTGAGTATTGATAAAGCAATATACGATAAAGAATTTTTTCGTTATGTGCCCTTAGGCTTGTTTGCATCAAACTCTTTATTAAAATGTCATTCTGAGTTTATGGAACAGTTTGATGAAAATATAGGCACTTGCTCTCATGCTCCCTTTGCGTTGTCTAATTGTAAAAAAACGCAAGTTCTAAATTTAATATATAAGCAAGTTAAAGCATTAGTGAGTTTGCCTAGATTAGCAGAGGAAATACTCATTATACCCATTCCAATAAATAGCTGATCTATTTTACTTGCTAAAACAACCCATTTTTTTGTTGTAAATTTCGCAAAGGGAACAACCATTTACATCAATTTACGCCTAGAACTGAATTATTTTTTCGGCGTAAAATTTAGATCACATACTTATACCAATCCGCAATAATACTTAATCATTTTACGGGGCTAAACGTGTCGCTACCTGCGTTAAAAAATTCTCAATTAGAACAACTAAATAGCGAATTTTTTGCCTGGCTACCAACTCGTTTTTCCGCCCTCAAGATAGCTCACTTAATTAAGCAGATTGGTATTAGTAATAGCTTACCGTTAGCTGAAGATGAAATACTTGATCGTGATAAAAGATGGGAAAGTGAAATTAAAGAAGGCAAATCCAAGTTAGGGGTGCGATGCTAAATCAGCCTTTATCTAAAAAGTTAAAAAATGGAAGTCCTTATTTAATGGTGCTGTTACCGAACTTACCCTCACCGATAACCAAGGTGAAAATATAGCTATGAGTAAATTAACAAGTGACTATTGGCAAGGTGATGAAGATAAATTTAATAAAGTATTTACGCACCTCGATGATTATTACTTTAATACTGTTGAATGCGATGCATCGACTCACCACTTCCAAGAGCAGTTAAGTATACCGGTGTTTAATAAAAATTATAATCATATTGGGGTATTAATATTGGGCATAGACGTAGAGAAAATGCTGCATTCAACGACTAACTACCCACAGTAAATACCTCAAAGTTATACTAAAAATTATTCTGAAGCATTTTTAAGGTTTGGTGCTCTGCGTATAACTTCTTTGGTTGCTTCATCTAATTTAATAAAATAAGCATTACCGCCAATACCTTTAAACTCTTCATCTGTAAATACAATCGTGTTGTCATCAAAAAAGGTGACTGCTTCTTTTTGAGTAACAATCCCTAAGTCTATTTTTGATACATCACCAGAGAAAAACTTATCCCCTTTAAAGTTTTCAAATAACCAAAGACTGGTTGAATCCAGTAATACTAGTTTTTTACGATCGGGGCTGAGCGCTGCAGAGGTTATCCAGCATAGTTTTTCAAGCGTGGTACACGTTTTAAAAGAGTCAACTAGTTCTGCATCAAAATTAGCAGCATGATCGCCTACCTTATATACATTTGTGATCCCATCAAATGGCTCAGTTCTATTTTTAGTAAATAGGTATAAGTGACGCCCCAGTGCAACAAAAGCTTCTAAATCATAGTTACGCTTATCGGGCTCTACAGGTGAGTCATCGAGTTCAGGATAGGTAAATTTGATTATTTCGGCTTGAGTAGTGTCGCCTTTAATATCAATAGGGTTTTCTATTTTATAAATAGTGAGCCATCTACGATCGTTTTTGTTATTGCCAAAGTCACCTAAAAAAAAATGCCCAAATTTGTTTTGAGTCATGTCTTCCCAGTCTATGTTTTTAGCATTCTCCACTAAGATTTCTTTAGCTATAGAGCCATCTTGATTGAGGCGGTAAAGCTTAGGTTCATTGCCTCCGTCGTTAATAGCCCATAAACGTTTGTGCTTATCAAATTCAATACCTGATATTTCTTTTAATTTAGGATCAACTGAGATTTCTTTTTTACTATAAAGGGTATAGATTGAAGAACCAACAAGTGTGGCTATTATTAAAAAGATGATGGCTATAGTTATAAAAATGCTTTTTTTCAACATGAAAATTATGATATTTCAGAGTATTAAGATGCTGTGTATTATCGCTGATGAAAGTACATAACAAAAGAATTTTATAAATTTAGGCAATACTTTTGGATTGTTTAAGGTTAAATTCGGTTAAATAAATAAAATGTGATGCCTACCTAGTTGGTTCAAAAATTGCTCTGTACTAGTGAGCTTTTTAAAATAGATTGTTTATATACTAACCGCACTTTTTAGGTGCAGAAAAAATGAATTGTTGCACTGTAATAATGCGTAAATAAAGTTTTGGTTAACTTATGACGTGTTTAATGATTTTGAATGGAATCCACATCGCCTTTTTGTTTAGTTGTATGGCCTGTGGCAAAGATTAAGTACCCTTTTTGGTTTAGTTGGAGCCTGCTATGTTGAATAAACGTTTTTTTAAAACAAAAGATGAAGCTGAAGTAACCTTTGAGTTTTCTCATCCTGAGGCAGAAGAAGTTTGTTTATTAGGTGAATTTAATGATTGGCAACCTGTGCCAATGAAGCTTAATAAAAAACAAGGTGTGTTTAAATTTAAACAACGACTCCCTATTGATCAGCAATTCCATTTTCGTTATTTAATTAATGGCGATATTTGGGATAACGACCACCAAGCTGATGGCTATATTGGTAATACATTTGGTACAGAAAACAGCATAGTAAATACTCAACGCACTAATTAAGGCGATTCAATGGATGCTCTTTCGCAGTTGTTTTACCTGCATGGTATTGGCTTTGAATTCACTAAGTATACAGGTGAACAGGTGTTTTTTAGCGAAGATACGCGTAAACGTGCTTTGCAATGTTGTGGTGTTGATACAAATAACGAAGCGCAAGTAACTCAACTAACTTATGATTTAGATGCATCGCTTTGGCTAGATTTAGTGCCCAGTGTGAGTTTAGTTGATCAAAATACGTGTTTGTTAAAGCTTCGTATAGACGAACGCCAGCAATATTTAGCCGCTAACATTAATATCCCTTCTCTTGGGATGAATATAGCGGTCGAGAACCTTTATAATTTAGCGGTTACAGGTGAATATTACTTACATGACGTTCGCTATATTGAGCTAGCACTACCTATAGACACTATGCCAATCGGCTATCATGACGCTAATGTTCAGGTAGGTGAGCAGCAGGCTATTACACAAATTTGGTGTGTGCCTGAGCAAGTTTATCAAGTTGAAGATGCAAAGCGCACTGGATTATCTATTCAGCTTTATACGTTAAAAAATAAAGCGAATTTAGGTATTGGCGACTTTGACGATTTACTAACGCTTACAAAATTATGTAGCTCGCAAAATATGGATTACATATTACTTAATCCATTGCATTTGTTATTTGCAGATATGCCAGAGCGCGCAAGCCCTTATAGTCCTAATAGTCGTGCTTTATTAAACCCTCTCTATATATCTATAGCGTTGTGCGAAGACGCACAAAACAATGCTGAGCTTAATACCCAGATGCAACGAGATGATGTAATCGCGTTATTGCAAAGCAACGATCAGTTTATAAATTACGAAAATGTAAGCCGTATAAAGTATGCGTTATTTGAAGCGCTTTATAACCAGTTTGAACTAACAGCAAGTGATGAGCGTCGCCATGCTTTTACAGATTTTTGTAATACACATTCTACTACGTTAAATACCCTCGAATCAGATAACGTAACATTTGATTATTACCTGCAATGGCAAGCACATATTCAATTGGCACTGTGTCAAAAAAGTTGTGCAGAGCTAGGTATGGCTATTGGCTTAATAAATGACTTAGCTGTTGGCTGTGCGGGGGATGGAGCCGAATTTAAAAATCAAAAAACACTGTTTAGCCAAGGTGCAAGTGTAGGTGCTCCTCCAGATCCATGGGCTGAAGCTGGCCAAAACTGGGGGCTTCCAGCCCTCAATCCCCAAAGCCTTAGTAATAATTATTACCAATTTTATCGCTCGCTCATTCGCGCAAACATGCAAAATGTAGGTGGACTTAGAATTGACCACGTTATGGCGATTAGACGCCTATGGTGGTGCTTCGAAAACAATGGCGAACAAGATGGCTGTTACGTTTACTACCCGTTTGAGTACTTACTCGCGGTTTTAAAAATTGAATCGCATATTAATCAGAGTATCGTAATTGGGGAAGATTTAGGCGTTGTACCGCCAGAGGTAAGACAGGCTTTGGCTTTAAGCGGTATCTTTTCTAACAGCTTATTTTATTTTGAAAAACAACACAGTGGTGAGTTTTTATCGGTAGGTGAGCTAGCAACACATTGCTTGTTAATGATAGCCAATCACGATGTTCCTCCATTTACAGGCTGGTGGCAGTGTGATGATTTAAATATTAAGCAACAATACAAGCTTATTACTGATGATGAATACGCGCAATTAAAGCAACAGCGAATAGAAGAGCAACATAGGCTACTACGATTTATTAATCGCCATACCAATACAACTGATCTTTTGTTACATAGCGATGCAATCGAAGTTTATAACGCACTAGCATTGTGTTTGGCGGGTTCTCAATCGCGTTTATTTGCAATACAAATAGATGATTTAGATGAGCAGCAGTATCCGGTTAATATCCCCGGGACAGACAAAGAATATCCTAATTGGCGACGTGTATTAACGCATACCAGTGAAGAAATTTTTACCAAAAACGCCTCACTTTTAGCTGCTATCGATTCAATAAGGAAAGATTAAATGAGCAGTAAAATTAACAAAAAATCGCCTGCACAGGACAGCTCAGAACTTGCTAATTCAGTACAATACAGTTCAGTACAAGACAATTCAGTACATGAAAATAGTTACGATGCACAAGTGCATGCATTAAGTGCAGGGCGTTTTAAAGACCCATTTAGCTTTTTAGGGGCACATAAAACAAGTGCAGGTATTGAAATTCGTTTTTACTTACCAACGGCATTAAACGTAAGTGTTACATTAAATAATAAAAATATTGAAGCACAGCGCTATCAACAAAGTGACTTATTTATAGCCAAGGTTGATGCACTACCCACTGCGCCTTATCAATGTATTGCTCAGTACACAAATAGCAGCGTTACCTTTTATGATGAATACAGCTTTGAAAGCACACTTGATGCACAGGCCATGTATTTATTTAATGAAGGCAGCCTCGAACATGCTTACTCTCATTTTGGTGCACATTTTAGTACTCAACAAAACGTAGAGGGTGTGCGCTTTTGTGTATGGGCGCCTAATGCTGCAAGTGTCTCTATTATTGGTGAGTTTAACTTTTGGCAAGCGAATCGCCACTTTATGCGCTTTCACCCGGCAAGTGGTGTATGGGAATTATTTGTACCGGGTCTTAAAGCCGACATGTGCTACAAATTTGCAATTACCGCTCAAAGTGGAGAAGTACTTGAAAAAGCCGACCCCTATGCATTTAAAATGCAACAAGCACCTGGTACTGCAAGTGTACTGCAGTATAAACCAGAACCTATAAAGCTTAGCGCTCAGGCACTTCAAAACAGACAAAAGCGTAATCATATTGATGCGCCAATTAGTATTTATGAAGTGCATTTAGGCTCATGGCAACGCGCTGAAAGCAACCGCTATTTAAGTTACGCAGAGCTTGCTGACAAACTCGTTAGCTACGCCCTTGAAATGAATTTTACCCACCTGCAACTTATGCCAATAAGTGAATACCCGTTTGATGGTTCGTGGGGTTATCAACCCGTTGGTTTATTTGCTCCTACTAGCCGTTTTGGCGACTACAACAGCTTTAAATACTTTGTAGAGCAGTGCCACAAAGCTAATTTAGGTATTTTACTTGATTGGGTACCAGGGCATTTTCCTAGTGATCCGCATGGCTTGCACCGATTTGATGGCACACATTTATATGAACATGCCGATAAGCGCCAAGGTTTTCATCCTGATTGGAATACCTACATTTATAATTACGACCGCCCTGAAGTTAAAAGCTTTTTAATTTCAAATGCTATGTATTGGTTACATCAATTTGGTTTAGATGGTCTGCGGGTAGATGCCGTAGCCTCTATGTTGTATTTAGATTACAGCAGAAAAGAAGGCGAGTGGGTTCCTAATTGCTACGGCGGGCGCGAAAACTTAGGTGCAATAGAGTGCTTAAAACAAGTCAATATGCGCAGCTACAAAAACAACCCAGGCATTATGATGGTGGCTGAGGAGTCAACAGCATGGCCGGGTGTCACTCAAAGTGTTGAGCATAACGGTTTAGGTTTTGGCTATAAATGGAATATGGGTTGGATGAACGATAGTTTGCATTACATGCAGCACGACCCGCTTTATCGTCAGCATCATCATCACGAGATGACTTTTTCGATGGTATACGCCTTTAGTGAAAACTATATATTGCCATTAAGTCACGATGAAGTAGTACACGGGAAAGGCTCGTTAATTGAAAAAATGCCAGGCGATGATTGGCAGAAATTTGCAAACTTACGCGCTTACTACGCATTTATGTGGGCACATCCGGGTAAAAAGCTCTTGTTTATGGGCGGCGAAATTGCACAGCGAAAAGAGTGGGGGCACGATCATTCTATCGATTGGCATTTACTTGAGCACCAAAGCCATAACGGGGTAAAGCAAACCGTAAAAGCGCTCAATACCGTTTATAAAAACCAACCCGCGTTGTATGAGTTAGATTCTAGCGCAGCTGGTTTTACCTGGATAGATAACAATAACAATCAGCAGAGCATTTTAAGCTTTGTTCGCTATGCTAAAAACGCAAAAGACTTTGTGGTTGTTATTGCTAACTTTACCCCCGCGTCATATGAAAACTATGTTATTGGCGTACCGAGTAAAGGACGTTACAAGGTTATTTTAAATACTGACGACACTCAATTTTTTGGTTCAGGCGTTGAGGTAGCTAAAGATTCATCGCAGATAGTTAATGCTATCGATGAGTCAAATCATGGCTTTAAACACAGTATTTCAATTGCCATTGGTGGCTTAACCACTATTTACTTACAGAAGGTTGATGATGAGTAACCAATTTGATGTAGCCGCAGGTAATGTAGAACCGTTAGGTTCTAGTATTATTAATAACGGGGTTAACTTTGCGCTTTATGCGCCAGGTGCAAGCCAAGCTTATGTGTGCCTGTTTGACAAAAGTGGCCATTCAGAAATCCTAAAAATGGCGATGAATATCAACGAAGGGGGTATTTGGAGTATTCATATTTCGCCATTAAGCGCAGGCGCACTTTATGGTTTTAGAGTTGAGGGTGAATATAACCCTAAAAATGGTCAATTATTTAACGAAAATAAGCTACTTATAGACCCGTATGCAAAAGACTTGTTTGGTGAGTTTACTTGGAGCGAACGCCATTACGGGCAAATGCCAATTGGTACGAAAAGTTGCGTAAATAATGCGATTGATATACCTAAATCAAAAGTAGCGGCTCCTACTTTGTATGCGGATAAAAAGCCAAATCATCGTTGGTCAAACACGGTTATTTACGAGTGTCATGTTAAGGGCACCACGTGTCGTCATCCTAAAATCCCTAAATCTCTTCAAGGAAAGTTTTTAGGGTTAAGCCACCCAAGCTTTATTGAGCATTTACAAAGCTTTGGCGTTACAGCCGTTGAGCTTTTACCTGTACATTCTTTTATTAGTGAGCAATTTTTAACTGCAAAAGGCCTACAAAACTATTGGGGTTATAACACGCTTAATTTTTTTACCCCTCATAAAGACTATTTGGTAAACGACGATATAAACGAGTTTAAGCAAATGGTGCGTGAGCTTCATGGCGCCGACATAGAGGTTATTTTAGATGTTGTTTATAACCATACAGCAGAGGCGGGGGCAGATGGCCCTATATTATCGTTAAGAGGCTTTGATAACTTAGCGTATTACCGCACAGTAGAAGGGCAGCCTGATGTATATATAAACGATACTGGCTGTGGCAATACCATAAATATTGATCACCCTAAAACACTGCAACTGGTACTCGACAGCCTTCGTTATTGGGTTGAAGTAATGGGAGTTGATGGTTTTAGGTTTGATTTAGCGACCATTTTAGGGCGCTCGAAAGCAGGCTTTAGCTCTGCGCATACTTTTTTACAAGTGGTAGCTCAAGACCCAGTGCTAAACAAGGTTAAGCTAATAAGCGAACCTTGGGATATCGGCCCTGGTGGCTATCAGTTGGGTGCATTTCCGCCGCCGTGGCGAGAATGGAACGATCAATACCGCGATGTAATTAGACGTTTTTGGCAAAGTGAAACAGGAATTATAGCAAGCGTTGCAAAACGTTTGCATGGATCGTTTGATATTTTTGAGCACAGCCAGCGTGGACCACTCAATAGTATTAACTTTATAACGAGTCATGATGGTTTCACGCTTGCTGATTTAGTGAGTTATGAGGAAAAACATAACGAGGCTAATGGTGAACAAAATCGAGATGGGCACAGTGCAAATCATTCGTTTAACTGCGGGGTTGAAGGTTTTACCAGTGACTCAAAAATAAACGCACTGCGCTTACAACAACAAAAAAACTTTTTACTTACTTTGATACTCTCAAAAGGTGTACCCATGATTGCCGCTGGCAGCGAAATGGCGCACTCGCAAGGGGGGAATAACAATGCTTATTGCCAAAATAATCGTACGAGTTGGCTTGCCTGGAAAGATTCTCAGCTTAATCATTCGCTAACACGATTTATTGATGACGCGTTAAAAATTAGACGCGCACACAGTGCGTTTAAACACAGTGTATTTTTAGATGATATAGACGAGCGTTTTACCGTTAAGTGGTTTACCGAACAAGGTAAAACCATGACCGACGCTCATTGGCATGAAGATACCAGGCAGTTTTTAATGTATAGCTTACTTGATAAGCAAAATAATCATGCATTACTAATGATTTTTAATGCCAGTAAAAAAACAGTTTTTTGCCAAATGCCGCCTTCGCCTATTAATGCACCGTGGCAAATGGTTTTATCAAGTGTAAATAATGCATCTGTGAGTAGTAATGAAGATGCGATGGTTGAAATTACAGCACAAAGCAGCTGGGTTTTTAGTGCCAATTTAGAGGATGTAAGTCATGGCTAAACAAAGTGATCAAGTATGTGTAGTAAAGGGCTGGCAAGAAGGTCCTGTTATAGATGAAAGTACGCTTAAAGATGACTTAACACGGCATTTTTATTATACCCTCGGGCGCGATAAAATTGGCGAGTCGCAGCATTATTTATATCACGCATTAGCGCTTACTATTCGCGACAGACTTGTTGCGCGTTGCAGAGAAACAAACCAGCAAATTAAGCAAAATAAACGCCGTAAAACAGCCTATTTATCGCTTGAATTTTTAATGGGGCGTGCACTTGGTAATGCCGTTTTAAATTTAGATTTAGACGAGCAAGTAAGCTCAGCGCTACAAGAATACTGTACAACAATAGAAACGATTGAAGATGCCGAACACGACGCAGGCTTAGGTAATGGTGGTCTGGGGCGTCTTGCGGCTTGTTTTTTAGATAGCTGTGCTAGTTTGGCATTACCGGTAATTGGTTATGGCCTTCGTTACGAATACGGCATGTTTAACCAATCAATCAAAGATGGCAATCAAATTGAGCAACCAGATAATTGGCTACGCGAAGGACACCCGTGGGAGCTAAGCGCACCAGAGCACGCTAAACGTGTGAAATTTGGCGGCTACGTGCAAAGTTACACAGATAAATTTGGCCGAGAGCATCGCCAGTGGATGAGTTCACAAGATGTATTAGCAGTCCCTTACGACGTTCCTGTCCCGGGTTATAAAAACAATATTGTAAATACGTTACGCTTGTGGAAATCAGAAGCGACGGATGAATTTAACTTAACCGAATTTAATGCCGGTAGTTACTCAGAAGCCGTTGCACAAAAAAACCTAGCTGAACAAATTACCATGGTGCTGTATCCAAACGATAGCAGCGAAAATGGTAAGGAGCTTAGGTTGCGCCAACAATACTTTTTATCATCTGCGAGTATTCAAGATGTAGTAGATCAATGGGTTTCTCAACATGGCGAGAGTTTTAGTGACTTTGCTGATTTTCATGTTTTTCAGTTAAACGACACGCACCCAAGTATTGCCGTTGCAGAGCTGATGCGCATTTTAATTGATGATTACGAACTTGACTGGAACGATGCTTGGCAAATCACTACTAAAACAATGGCCTATACAAACCATACGCTACTTCCTGAAGCGCTTGAAAAGTGGTCAGTTTCGTTATTTTCAAAGCTATTGCCACGTATTTTAGAAATAGTTTACGAGATAAACGCACGCTTTTTAGCACAAGTAGCACAGCAATGGCCGGGTGATGTTGAAAAACAACGTGCCTTATCGTTAATTGAAGAGGGCGACGAGCCGCAAATTCGTATGGCTTATTTAGCCATTGTAGGTAGTTACTCTGTAAATGGCGTAGCGGCACTGCATACCGAACTTTTAAAAGCGGGCTTATTTAAAGAGTTTTACGCGCTGTGGCCAGATAAGTTTAATAACAAAACCAACGGTGTTACACCAAGGCGCTGGCTTGCGCATTGTAATCCTATTTTAAGTGAATTAATCAGCGAAAAAATTGGTCATGGCTGGGTTAAAGACTTTTCAACTATTAGTGACCTACGCCGCTTTTTTGATGACAAAGCATTTCATGGGCAATGGCAAAACGCTAAACGAGAAAACAAACAACGTTTAGTTGATTTAGTTAAGGCGCGCTGCGATGTAGATTTTGACGTATCGATGATGTTTGACGTACAAGTAAAACGTATTCACGAATACAAACGTCAGCTATTAAACATACTTCATGTGATTCATTTATACGACCGTATTCGCCGTGGTGATACGCAAGGGCTTGTTCCTCGCTGTGTTTTATTAGGTGGTAAAGCAGCACCGGGTTATTACATGGCTAAAAAAATTATTAAGCTTATTAATAACGTGGCAGAGGTTATAAATAAAGATCCGTTAGCGGCCCCGTATTTACGCGTCGCCTTTTTACCTAATTACAACGTAACCGCTATGGAAGTGATTTGTCCTGCAACCGATTTGTCAGAGCAAGTATCTACCGCAGGCAAAGAAGCGTCTGGTACTGGCAACATGAAGTTTATGATGAATGGTGCATTGACGATAGGCACGCTAGATGGTGCTAACATTGAAATTAGGGACGCTGTTGGCGCAGATAATTTCTTTTTGTTTGGCGCACAAGCGCATCAAATTGATGATATTAAATCGCGTTACAACCCTGAGCACTTAATCGCACAAAATAGTGATTTAAATAATGTAATGCAACTACTCGACAGCGGTCATTTTAACTTGTTTGAACCGTGCTTATTTGACGATATAACCAATGCAATTAAAAGCCCGCACGATCCATGGCTTGTAGCGCATGACTTTGAGAGTTACGTAGCTGCTCAAAAAGAAGTAGATAAAGCGTACGCAGATCAAACCTACTGGACACAAATGAGTATTTTAAATACGGCAGCTAGTGGAATGTTTTCAAGTGATAGAACCATAAGCCAATACAGTGAAGACATTTGGCATTTAGAACCCCTCAATATTAGTGAAACAGACTTAACGACAACTAAAAGCCATGCCACTAACAGCCTAGACTAAATGGAGAGAGTATTATGCCTAATTATGCAAATCGCTACATAAGTAGCTTAACCCGAGAAACTTACGCGTTAATACTGGCAGGGGGTCGCGGCTCTCGTCTGCATGAGCTAACCGACTGGCGAGCAAAGCCCGCAGTTTACTTTGGTGGTAAGCATCGAATTATCGATTTTCCACTATCAAACTGTATTAACTCGGGAGTGAGACGCGTTGGTATTGCCACACAATATAAGTCGCATTCACTCATTCGCCATGTAAACCGCGCGTGGGGGCACTTTAAAAAAGAGCTGGGTGAGTCGGTTGAAATACTCCCTGCATCTCAGCGCCAAGGTGATGATTGGTACTGTGGCACCGCAGACGCTGTTTTTCAAAACATAGATATTATTCGTCACGAGCTTCCTAAATATGTAATGATTTTATCTGGAGATCATGTGTATCGCATGGACTATGGTGCTTTACTGGCTGAACACGTGCAAAAAGGCGCAGATATGACCGTATGTTGTATTGAAGTGCCCGTAGAGGAAGCCGCAGATACGTTTGGTGTAATGACCGTTGATGAGCAAAACAGAGTGTGTCGTTTTGATGAAAAACCAGCAATGCCGAGCTCCGTACCGGGTAAGCCAGGTACCTGTTTAGCATCAATGGGGAATTACATTTTTAATACTGAATTTTTGTTTGAGCAACTTAAAAAAGATTCTGAAAATGAAGGCTCTGGCCGAGATTTTGGTCACGATATTATTCCGGCGATTATAGAAGAGCATAATGTATTTGCTTTTCCCTTTAGAGATCCAAACCAAGAAGGGCAACCTTACTGGCGCGATGTAGGTACGCTCGATTCATTTTGGGAAGCTAACATGGAGCTGGTAATGCCAGAGCCACAACTTGATCTATACGACCCAACGTGGCCAATATGGACATATCAAGAGCAACTACCACCTGCTAAGTTTATTTTTGATGACGAAGATAGGCGCGGTATGGCATTAGACTCAACTGTGTCGGGTGGGTGTATTATTTCGGGCTCTGCAGTAAGAAAATCTTTATTGTTTTCTAATGTGCATGTTCGCTCATTTTGTACCATTGAGCAGTCTGTTATTTTACCTGGCGCCATTATTAATCGGGGCTGTAAAATTAAGCGCGCAATAATAGATAGAAGCTGTGAAATACCGGCAGGTCTTGAAATCGGTTTTGACAAAAAAACAGATGAAGAAAACGGCTTTAGGGTATCTAAAAAAGGCATCGTTCTTGTTACCCGTGATATGCTCACTGAGCTTGCAAAAAAGTTAGAGCGCCAAGCGCGTGAGAATAAAAAGCTAGCGTAACAATAAGTTAAGTAAGCACGACAACAAAGCTTGCTCATTTATGAGCAAGCCCACACAGATTTAAAGGAAGTAGTAAATTAATGCATGTATTAATGGTTGCAGCAGAAAATGACGCGTTACCAGGCGCAAAAGTAGGCGGTGTGGCAGATGTAGTACGCGATGCACCTAAGGCGCTCGCAAAGCAAGGTATAACGGTTGATGTTGTTATTCCTGACTACGGGTTTGAGCCGCTTGAGCGTATTTATATAGGTGAAGTAACCGTTGCATTTAATGCTCAACCCCATGTATTAACACTTTTCAAAATAGAGCAACCACAAAGTAATGTAAGCCAATTTGTTATTAGCCACCCGTTATTTAGTGAATCAGGCAGTGTATATTGTAATGATGCACCGGGGAGGCCTTTTGCAACCGATGCCACAAAATTTGCTTTATTTAACGCAGCTGTTTGTGAAGCTTTATTGCAAGGTGTATTAAAGCGACCAACAGCGCTGCATTTACATGACTGGCACAGCGCCTGCGTTGCCGTTTTACTTAAGTTTGAGCCACGTTATAGCTCACTTAATACCTTACATATTGCTTACACGGTGCATAATATTGCACTGCAAGGGATAAGACCTTTTAAACACGACGACTCAAGCTTAGAGGCGTGGTTTCCGTCACTTAGTTATAATGGCCAACAACTATGCGACCCGCGTTACCCTCATTGCTTTAACCCTATGCGCAGTGCAATTAATCTATGCGATAAAGTACATGTTGTATCGCCAACCTACAGCCAAGAGGTTCTTGAACCTAGCAATTACGAGCATGGTTTTTTTGGTGGTGAAGGACTTGAGCAAGATCTTCAAAATGCAGCAAGCCAAGGTAAGCTTGTAGGTATTTTAAATGGCTGTGAATATCCAAGTAACACTTTAGAAGAGGCTACAATCGCTGATTTTTATAGCCAAGCAGAAAACACATTGTTTGGTTGGATGGCAAATAGCGAGCAGTTACAAAGCGGCTATTATATAGCCCATCAACGACTACAACAATTTAAAGCTACGGCTAATGATGGGCCACTAGTCACAAGCGTTGGCCGGCTTACAGAGCAAAAGGTTTTGTTGTTGTGCCAGCAGGTAAATGGAACTTTAGCGATTGATAAAGTGTGCCAAGTAATTAATGAATATAACGGCAGGCTTATTGTTTTAGGCTCGGGTGACAAAGAACTCGAGAGCATATTTACCAAAGCAATGGCACGTAATTCCAATCTTTTATTTTTGAAAGGTTATGGTCAAGGTGTTGGCGATTTAATGTATCAACTAGGTGACTTATTTTTAATGCCAAGCTCATTCGAACCCTGCGGTATTAGCCAAATGCTGGCTATGCGTGCGGGGCAGCCATGTTTAGTTCACAGTGTTGGCGGATTAAAAGACACAGTAAAGCATCATGAAAATGGATTTAGTTTTAATGGCGATACGTTGGCAACGCAAACGAGTAATTTAATTAGCTGCTTAGATGAAACTCTATCACTTAAAAAGTATGACCCAAAAAAATGGCATAGGATAAAAGAAAATGCAAAGCAAGCACGTTTCTCATGGGTTAAAGTAGCTGCTGCTTACATCGCGCAATTATATAGATAAACTGTTACAAATTGTAAAGTTTAGTGACAACCGTATCGGTTTAATGTTTAATTGCTTTGTCTGATATATAAATTAAGAAGTAGGTAATGTGTCTGTATTTGTTGCAAGGCAAGCAATATTCAATAGAAGTAAAAAAGTAGTAGCTTACGAGCTACTATTTCGTGATAGTCCCAAAAATTATTTTCCTGATATAGCTGATGGCCACGCCACAGCGAGGCTTATTATGGAGAATCAACTTAACCTAGGTACTCGCCATATTACATCAGGCAAAAAAGCGCTTATTAATATAGGGCCTGAATCATTACAACTCGATTTATGTGCTTTTTTACCTTGCCAAGATGTTGTTATAGAATTACTTGAAACAATAGAGCCGAACGATGACAATTATGAATTATGCAGAGGCCTATTCCATAATAATTACAAACTCGCACTCGATGATTTTGTATATACACCACAGTGGGAGCGCTTTTTAAAGCTTGTTAAACTAGTAAAGTTTGATATAGCAATCACCCCGCTAAGTGACATATTACCAGTAGTAGAAAAGGTCCAAAAACATAAGCAAATAAAAATATTAGCTGAAAAAATAGAAACGCAAGATGATTATCAACTCGCATTTGACATGGGGTTTGATTATTTTCAGGGATACTTTTTTGCAAAACCAGCCATGATAAAGCAAAAAGATATTAACTATAACTATGATCTAATTGTTGCCATTTTCGCTGAAATTATGAAACCAAGCCCGGATATAAAAGTTATTTCTGGCTTATTTGAACTCGATGCTGCATTGGCTTATAAATTACTACGTTTAATCAATAGTGGCGTATTTCCTATTCAAGGTGAAATCTCATCTTTAAAACAAGCGCTTGTTTATTTAGGGCACGATCGTTTAAAGAAATTTGTAAGCTTAATTGTTACCGCCTATTCTGCTGATAAAAAACCGACCGAACTTATGCAAATGTGTGTAGTACGCGCACGCTTTTGTGAGCTAATTGCTAAAAACGTAGCAAAACACCAAGTAGGTGAAGCATTTTTAACAGGATTATTTTCATTGCTAGATGCAATACTTGATCAACCCATGAGTTTACTTGTTGAAAAATTACCTTTCCCTGATGATATAAAAGCAGCGCTTTTAGAAGAAAAAAATACCCTCTATTATATCGTTAATATTGTAAAAAATTACGAAACAGGAAGCTGGTGGGCGCTCGAGCAAGCCGTTCTTTTACTAAATATTGATAGCAAAGAATTACCTGCTATATATCAACAAGCAGTTGATTGGGCTGATAGCTACAAAAGTAATATTAAAGGATATTAATACCTGCCTATGCGTAATTATAATATGGACTTTATTCGCGGCATCGCCGTGCTTGGTCTAGTTTACATGAATGCTTACGCTTTTGGTCTTTTTGAATACGGGTATACCCCTTTAACTAATCCCCCTTTTAGCGACTCAATTATTCACACCTTTAGCAGCGTGTTTGTAGATGGGCGTTTTAGAACGCTGTTTAGTTTGCTTTTTGGCGCCGGGCTTTACATTCAATGGCAACGTTATAAGTCTGAGGTGCAATTAAAAAGTAGGCTTTATTGGTTAATACTCTTTGGTTTAGCGCATGGTTTTTTACTTTGGGCAGGTGATATTTTATTTGTTTACGGTGTATCTGGCTGGTTTGTTATTAAATATTTAGAGAGTGATAGCAACGTACTTTTAAAAAGAGGGCTTGAATTTATTCTGTTATCGGGTGTAGCTACGGTGCTTGTTATATCGAGCGTACCCGATGAAGTGATTTACCGCGATTCAGCACAATTTATAGATTTATATAACCCACACTATATTGATTACTTTATTAGTAACCTCGCTATGAACACGTTAATGCTTGTGATGGTACCAATAATGACAATGTGGATGTGCGTGGGCCTTATGCTCATTGGCATTTATTTATATAAACAAGATGTTTTTAGTAAATGCTTAACGACTCAGCAATTAATAATTTGCGTTGCAATAACCCTTGTTTTTTGCGCTCTTAGGCTTTATGCATCACAGCTCAGTGGCAGCTTAGGGTATGGGGTGCAAGAATTTGTAAATATGTTTGCGGCGCTAGGTATGGCTACGCTATATATTCATTTAATTGTTAAATTTTGCAATAACAGCGCACACGTCGGCACGCTTATTCAACAAGCAGGGCGCTTAGCATTTACTTTATATATTAGCCAAACACTCATGCAATTATTGTTATATAAAGTGTTATTTACGCATTGGCTACTCAGTTCTGATCGTATTGATTACTGGTTAGTAGCAACGGGTTTAGTTGTGCTGCAGCTCATATTTACCTTTATATACAGCCGCTATTTTAACCAAGGCCCGCTTGAATTTGTATGGCGTAAATTAACGAAAGCAAAAATTACTGCTTAAACGTCTATAAATAGTAAATTAGGGGCGAAAAAATAGTGTGGGTGGTTTACACTACTCGCCTTTAAAATTACTACGCTATAAGTGCCATGACCGAATTAAAACGTTTAAATAAATTTATTAGTGAAACAGGATTTTGTTCACGCCGCGAAGCCGATAAATATATTGAGCAAGGTCGTGTCAGCGTTAATGGCTACTTACCAGAAATGGGCGTAAAAGTAGCCGCTACCGATGTTGTATTAATTGATGGTAAGCCGCTTAAAGCCACGCCGAAGCGCGTTTACATTGCTTACAATAAACCCGTTGGCATAACGTGTACTACCGAAAGTAAAATTCAAAGTAACATTATACGAGCGGTAAATTACCCAACGCGTATATTCCCAATAGGGCGCTTAGATAGACCGTCTGAAGGGCTTATATTTTTAACTAACGAAGGCGACATCGTTAATAAAATTTTGCGTGCGGGTAATAATCACGAAAAAGAATACGTTGTTACGGTAGATAAACCGCTTAATCGTCAGTTTGTTACAAAAATGGCGAATGGCGTGCCTATTTTAGATACCGTCACTAAAGAATGTAAAGTGACGCAAAGTGGCCCTAAAGAATTTAAAATAGTACTTACTCAAGGTTTAAACCGTCAAATACGCCGTATGTGTGAGTATTTAGGCTACGAAGTTGTAACGCTAAAACGTACGCGCATAATGAACGTAACACTTAAAGGTTTAAAAGTAGGGCAGTGGCGTCATTTATCCGATATTGAAATGGCGCAAATAAATGACTCTATTTCTGATTCTGGTAAAACCCAAGAGCACTCGCTTGATACTAATAAACAATCAGAAAATAATGTACCTTCAGCACCTAAAAAACGCGATTTTCAGGGCGAAAACCCACGCCGATTTAACAACGGCGATCTAAATGCTGAGCGCAGTACTGAACGCAATAAAAATCGTAACTCTCAACGTACTAATGCTAGCGACGAACGTAAAAATGAGCGTAGTAATGCGCCATATCAAAAGCGTTCTACAACGTATGTGGGTAAACCAAAAAGCATTAAAGAAAACAAATCGTCTAATGCTAAATCAGACGCAAAACCAAGCTCAGGCCGTATACTCAGCTTAAAAAAATAGTGTGCAGTTAAGTGGTAATACTTACTACCACTGTATTTCCTGTACTATATTGCCCAGTGGGCTTTTAACGCCCACTAAATTTACGTTGTTATTTTGCAAACTCACCAGCTTACTCTTATCTAAATACCATCTAAAGCTGTGTTTCCTGTAGCTTTTTAAGTCAAGCACAGTCAGCTTTGAGCAACTGTATTCATAATCAGTTGGGCATGCCTCTACAGCGAGTAGTTGATACTCTTGCTGCCAGCTATTATCGCTATAATAATAAGCCCACAATTTTATTGAAATACAAAAAGCAGCCCACAGCCATAAGTGAACTAAAACAGGTATAAACAAAATACCAAGCCAGCCACGAAGCTTCCCATAGCGTTCTACATAATCTTTAAAATTTGATTTAAATGTCATGCATGCGTTGTACTTTTTATATCCGTACATACCTGCCGCAATGCTAAGGACCACTGATAAAGCAGGGAACAGCTTATGTGTTAAAAAATCATAAGCGGTATTGGCAATAAATGGCGGGTCTAGGTTCTCGTCCCAAGCAATAAAAAGTATGGGTGGGAATAGTAAGCTAGAAGTAATTATTATTCGAAAAAGTTGCTTTGCTGTCACTTGAGGTTCTACTTTTTAAATGCTAAAGCCAATATAAAATAAGAGTATACCTAAATAAATTGCAATCGCCGATAATGCGTATTTAGAGTGCAGGCGTTTAGCTATATCGCGTGCACCATCTAAATCCATTAAATGGCCTCTTTATGTCGCTATATTACGCGTATATACAGTGAAGCCTGATTTATATTGTGCATTAGCAAGTACACCTTAGTTATATGCTGGGTAAGCTGTTAAGATGCGCCGTCTTAATAATGTTGAAAGGTTATAGAAGTAACATGTCAAAATTTTTCTTTATGGGTAAGCCCGACATAATGGGTAAAAATAACAGTAATGGATTTGCGCCAAATCGTACCGCAAAGCCAGGATCAGAGTTGCATCCGTTAACGCTAATAGTAAACTCAGTTGAACGACAATCAGAAATAGAAGCAATATTAGAAGAGTATTCGCTGTTTGCTTCAATTGAAGTTAAAGCAGACGTACCAGAAGATATTCGCGAACTAGACTTTGCGCTTAGCAAGTCAACACCACAAGTATTTGATAAAGCACCAGAGCGTAACGCACCGTGTGTATGTGGTAGCGGCAAAAAATATAAAAAGTGTTGCGGTTAGTTTCTTAACAACTAAATATGTAGCCTTTCTTTTTGCATCGGTATTAAATAAAAATGCCACAGGATTTTGAGCCTGTGGCATTTTTAATGTTAACCGATTATATGCTTAACTACTTACGCGGTTCGTAATCAATTCTAAATATAACCGTGTAAAGTACTGGCACTACAATTAGAGTCAAAATTGTAGCAAACCCTAAACCAAACATAATCGTTACCGCCATTGACTGAAAAAACACGTCAAATAACAGCGGGATCATACCTAAAATAGTAGTTATAGCTGCCATAGCAACTGGTCGCACACGGCTCACACCGGAGTCAAATACGGCCTCATAAGGTGATTTACCTTCCCTTAATTCAAGATTTATTTGATCGACCAATACAATGCCGTTTTTAATTAGCATACCGCTTAAGCTTAATAAACCAAGTAGCCCCATAAAGCTAAACGGCGCATTCATTGCTAACAAGCCCGCGCTTACACCAATAATAGCCAAAGGCACTGTTGCCCAAATAATTAGTGGTTGTTTAAGCGAGTTAAAAAGTAATACGGTAACTGCAAACATAGCTAAATAACCCAACGGTAATGAGCCAAATATTGCTTTTTGCGCCTTACTTGAAGATTCAAACTCGCCGCCCCATTCTAGTTGGTAACCACGGGGTAGTTCCATGTTCTCTATTGGACCACGAATACGCGCAAATAGTTTAGCGGGTGTTTCATCGCCTAATACATTGTGATCGGCCATAACCGTAATTGTACGTTTGCGATCGCGGCGCATTATTAGGCTGTCTTCCCACTGCACATCAAATTCGTCTACAACTTGAGTCACTGGTACAAATACACCAAAAACTGGGCTGTATATTTGAAGGTCGTGTACGCTTTCTACGTTTAAGCGCTCGTTAGCCGGAGAGCGAGCAATAATGGGTAGCAATTGCGTACCATCGCGATATACGCCCACTTGTTTACCCGATAAGCTCGTTAGTAATACATTGTCTAAGTCTGATTTACTAATACCTAATCGACGTGCTTTTTGCTCGTTAAATTGCGGGCGAATCATTTTGGTACGTGCACGCCAGTCATCACGAATATTGTACGCACCATCGTCGCTACCAATCAGTTCTTCAGCTTTAGCGGCGAGTTGTCTTAAAATAACAGGGTCAGGGCCTGAAAAACGAGCTTCTATTTTTGCATCAGTAGAGGGGCCAATTTCCATCGGTTTAATTTTAAGCTGTGCAGAAAGCGCATGATTGCTTGAGTAATCGCGCACTGTTTGCATTACAGTTGCTACGGCTTCTCTGTCGGCAACACGAATAATCAATTGCCCGTACGCTGGGTATGACTTTTCTGGCGCGTAGGTAAGCATAAAGCGCGGTGCACCTTGCCCTGTTGTACTTGTTACTTCTTCAACAAGGTCTTCTTTTTGCAAAAACTCTTCAAGCTTTTTAACGCCCTCTAGGGTTGAGCGAATATCAGAGCCTTGCTCTTGCCAGTAATCTACATAAAACATAGGTGTATTAGAGGCAGGAAAAAACGACTGTTTAACAGAGCCAAAACCAACAACCGCAGTACACAGCAAAACAACCATTAATATAAGCGTGGTTTTTCTAAAGTGCAGCGCTAAATCTAAAATCGCTTTGTAACCATTAAAAATAAACCCTTTATATGGGTCTTCATCTTCTTGGCCTTCTTCGTTTTTAAATTCGTTTTCTTTAAACATTAAATTGGCAAAAAATGGCGTTAACGTTATGGCTGTTATCCAGCTTAATAAAAGCGAAATAAACAACACCCAAAACAAGCTACCGGCAAATTCACCGCTGGCATCAGAGCTTAAGCCAATTGGCGCAAATGCAGTAACCGCAATGACGGTTGCCCCTAATAATGGCCATTTTGTTTGCTCAACAATATTAACAGCCGCTTTTAGTTTTGTTTGGCCTCGTTTGAGGTTTATAAGTATGCCTTCAGTGACGACTATTGCGTTATCAACCAGCATACCAAGAGCAATAATTAGTGCCCCAAGAGATATGCGCTGTAAATCGATAGCAAACAACTTCATAAATATAAATGTGCCCAGTACGGTAAGCAGTAAAATACCACCAATTAAAATGCCGCTTTTTAAACCCATAAATAACAGCAGTACAACAATAACAATCGCAATAGCTTCAAGTAAGCTGATAATAAAACCATCAACCGACTTTTGAACCTCTTGTGGTTGGTTGTATACCGAATTTATGTCAATACCGTGAGGGCGTTGATATTCAAGTGATGCTAAATGCTTGTCTATGTTTTTACCCACATCAACCACGTTAACACCCGACATAAACGACACGCCAATAAGTAAAGCTTGCTGTGAGTTATATCGAATAATATTATTTGGTACTTCGGCGTACTCTCTGTAAACCTTTGCTACATCGCCTAAATAAATAAGCTCATTAGCGCCAGGCTTTGAGATTAATAGCGTTTCGAGTTCTTTTACATCTTTAAATTCGCCAGTAGGGTGCAAGCGAATTGATTCATCGCCCACGCGAATTTTACCCGCGTTGGAAACCGTATTTTGTGATTGTAATAATGCAAAAATATGGCTTGGTGCAATACCTAATTGAGCAAGTTTACGGGTAGATACTTCAACCATTACTTGCGCTTGTTGTTGCCCTGCAACCGTTACTTTACTAACACCTTTAACAAGGACTAGTTCGCGCTTTAAAAAATCGACGTAATCTTTAAGCTCATCATACGAATAACCATCACCGGTTACCGAATACATAACACCGTAAACATCGGCAAAGTCGTCCAAAATAGTGCTTGGGTAAACACCACTGGGTAATGACGGAGAAAGGTCGTTAATTTTACGACGCATCTCATCCCAAATTTGGCGAAGCTGCTCTTTTCGATAATTGCTTTTCATCTCTACCGAAATCTGCGACTTACCGTTAGACGAAATAGACGTAACGTAGTCAACATAAGGCAATTGCTGAATCGCGTTTTCAATTGGAAAAGTAACTTCTTCTTCAACTTGCTGCGGCGAAGCACCAGGGTACATGGTAATAACCATGGCTTTTTTAAGGGTAAACTCAGGGTCTTCTAGTTGTCCTAAATCAAAGTACGACACACTACCGCCAATTAATAGCAGCAGCGTAAACATCCAACTGATTACTTTTTTCTCTATGGAGAGTTGTGCAAAGCTCATAATTATAAGCCTCGCTCTTTATTCCATGCTCTTACTTTCATGCCTTCTTTTAGTGAATGCACACCGGCAGAAACCACAATTTGGCCTTCTTCAATACCGCTTAATACTTCAATACCATCGCGGTGCAACTGGCCAACCTTTACAGCTTGTTTATGCACTTGGCTAGTTTTTGAATCAAAAAGCCATACGTAGGCGTTATCTTCAATAGATTCTTGCGGCTCAGAAAACACCGACTCGATAGGTAAGATTGTATAAGCAACTTGCGAGCGCGTAACTTTACTTAAATCAATAAGCACGCTCCCCGTCATGCCTGCTAGTAAATTAAAGTCCTTAGGTACTGGTAGCGAAAATACAACTTTATAGGTAAGCGTTGCAGGATCAGCTTGGGTATCCCACTCTTTAATATCAAGTGTGTACTGTTTATCGTCAAAGCCATCAAACTTTACAGTAGGGTGGTAATCGGTGCCTTTTTTAAAGCGAGCGACTATTTTTTCAGGAACCTGGATTTCTACGTCCATTAAATCGCGTGTTTCTAAGCGTAAAATATTTTGCTTGGCTTGAATGTTTTCAAAGTTTTTAACAAATACCTTAGCAACCGTGCCCGAAAAGGGCGCGCGTAGCTCGCTGTACTCAAGGTTCGTTTGTGCAATTCTAAATGCAGATTCAGCAATTTGCATATTAGCAGTGGCTTGATCTAATTCTGATTGGCTGGTGATTTTTTTCTCAAATAATTGCTCAATACGGCCAAGTTGTGATTTTGCCAATTCAAAGCGCGCTTTGCGCTCGTCAAACTGTAATTGAAAATCTTCTGGGTCTAGTTTTGCTAATAAATCACCTTTTTCAACGTGTTCACCAGCAAGAACCGGAAATTTAATAAGTTCGCCATTTACTCTAAAAGCAAGGTAAGAGCCTTGGTTTGCAACCACCTCAGCAGGAAAACTACGAATGTTAGTTTGAGAATCATGACCTATGTTGAATAATTTAACTGGGCGAATGGGCTCTTCTTTAACTTGTTGTTCTGGCTCAGAACAGGCAAGTAAGCTTAGTAGTGTCGTAGTTAATAAACATAGACGAAAGAGTTTCATGTCTTCTCCGTTGCAATGATGGCAAAATAATTAAGTGCAGCATACGCTGCAAACATATAAAATAAAAATCATTAAATTTTAGAAACTCAATAAGTTTTACTTATAATGTTACAGAGTGCTATATGAAGCTGAATCAATTAATAATTTTAGATGCCATAGTGCAAAGCGCGAGCTTAAGCGGGGCAGCACTAAAGCTACATAAAACACAGCCAGCGCTTACACTCGCTATTAAAAATCTAGAAGAAAAAATAGGGTTTGAGTTACTAGACAGAAGTAAGTACCGATTACAGCTTACTGAAAAAGGGCGTATTTTTCACCGCGAAGCGAAGCAACTTTTATATGCCAACGATGAGCTGGCACAACTCGCTAAAGAATTAGCATTGGGCAATGAGCCCCAATTTAGAATTTGTTACGAACAACTTTGCCATATGCAAAGTTACAACGAGATCATAAGTAATACTTTTAGGTTGTTTACAAGCACAGAATTTAGCTTAACAAGCGGAAAACGCTTTATCTCATTAGAGCAAATAAACAGCGGACAAGCCGAGTTAGGCATTGGCCCGTGGTTTGATTTATTTCATGCGACAGGCGATTTAGAAAGCGTACCCATAGGCAGGCTCGATATTGGCATTGTGAGCGCTAAAGGCGTACTTCCTCAAAAACTCACCTATAGCGAACTGCAAACGTATCCGTGTTTAGCCATGTTTGAAAGTGACTTGAGTATCGACAGCGACAGATTATCGTACTCAAAAGGCTCCGCCATGATGAAAATTGATGATGTATCGACCTTAAAATCGTTTTTACTCTCAGGCGCAGGTTGGGCAATGATGAGCCTAGAACACTGTGCTTCTGAAATAAAAGCAGGCTTACTTCAAGAAATACACATAACTGACCGAGAGCATAAGTTTAGTGCACAAATTAGAGCCTTTAGACAACATGCAGTGCATCACGGCCCTGTAGCGCGCACTATTTGGGAGCAATTTAAAGTACTTAGTGAGGCGTATTTAAATGAACGCTGATATTGATAAAGAAACCCTTATTTATACTGTTATCGCAGGCATACCAAGCGGTAAAGTAGCAAGCTACGGGCAAGTTGCAGGCCTTGCGGGCTACCCGCAAAACTCTCGATTGGTTGGGCGCTTATTAAAAGTGATGCCAAGCGACTCAGTTATACCTTGGCATCGCGTGGTGAATAGCCAAGGTAAAATATCGTTTCCCGAAGGCAGTGAGAAATACCAAGAACAACGCCAAAAGCTTTTATCAGAAGGTGTACTGTTTAAAAATGACAAAGTGGATATGCGTGAGTGCCGGTGGGAGTGATATGATTATTATCGGAGAATAAGTGCCAGCTGCTGACTTTCAAGGCGTGAATCGACACTCTGTTGGGTGGCGCCTTCGGCTTAACGAACCTACCTTTTGACTTAGGTCGGACAAGTGGCGAAGCCACGCCATCCGACACAGTAAAATATACCCTCCCTTATTACCAACACTTTATATTGTCGAGTGGCTGGAGAGTGCCATGAGCAGACATTGAAAGCCTTGCTTAGCGAAAAATAATTTAGCTATAATCGCGTGGCGATGACCCACTTTTATTTTTACGTTTAAGCAACTGTAAGGGATTTTTTTTCATCTCCATTACATAGTATTAGTTTGATAAGACCTATCCATAACTTCAGGCGATATATTATTATTTCGATGAAAACCCACAATGCGATTAACTTTCAATTTTTCACTTCTCAAACAAATAAACTAGACATCCATCCCAAACAAATAAACTAGACATCCATCCCATCCCAAACAAATAAACTAGACATCCATCCTAAATTAAATAAACTAGACATCCATCCTAAATTAAATAAACTAGACATCCATCCTAAATTTGCACTTTCTAAGGTTAATGACTAAATTTTGATTAGTCTAAAAAGTGAGCAGGTGTTTTATGGCTATTGCAAGAAAACGTCAGGTAAGTTTGGTTGATACAAAATATTAT
>NZ_JARDAK010000020.1:0-65461 GCF_056470645.1 Pseudoalteromonas sp. TP27
GAGCGCAATTAACACATACTCATATCGCGACACAAAGATAGTGTAGCATTTGCTATGTGGCTCTCTACCGCTGTGGGCACCACGACATTACCAGGCTTCAAATTAAAGAAACCCGTTACAGCAATGTGACGGTTTTTTTGCTGTCTGGGATTTAATAAATAGCCAAGACCCCATGCCGAACTCAGTAGTGAAACCGAAGCTTCGACCGATGATAGTGTAGCATTTGCTATGTGGCTCTCCACCGCTGTGGGCACTACGACATTACCAGGCTTCAAATTGTAAAAAACCGTTACAGCAATGTGACGGGTTTTTTGCCGTCTGGGATTTAATAAATAGCCAAGAGCTCATGCCGAACTCAGTAGTGAAACCGAAGCTTCGACCGATGATAGTGTAGCATTTGCTAGGTGACACTCTACCGCTGTGGGCACTACGACACTCTACCGCTGTGGGCACTACGACATCCTACTGCGTAGCGCACCGACTTCAAATTGTAGAGAGCCCGAATCTAACGATTCGGGCTTTTTTACGTCTGCAGAAAAGTGAAAGTCGCGCAATTAATGCACACTAAACCAAGGGCCATCACGTAGGCGGGCGAGCGAAGCGACTCCCGATGTTAAAATCATAAAATATCCACGGCTGTTAAAAAGTGCAGCATTTCACTGCGGCTCTTCACTACTGTTGATACTACGATATTACAAAGCTTCAAATTAAAGAAAGTTCTAACCGAAATAGTTGTTTTTTGCATATATAGAATGTAAAAATATGAGTGAATAATATCAATTCAAATATATAAGCAGATTGGTATTATATAAAAAGTATGAGATCCTCATAAATCAAAGTTATTTTAAATTAATGGTATTAGTTAATGATTACTCGTTAACAAACCTCTGACTTAACTTGTTTATGAAGGCAATGAATACTAATATAATTTCATGACCTTATAACTAAAATTTATTGAGTTAGTTGTTTTAAAATTACTACCAATAATGATTGTGAGCTGTAACTAGATGCCCTATGAAACATTTTTAGATGACTCTACTTCGCTAGTTGAATTTACACGTATTTACTTAGCTATTTTTTATACTTTTGTTGCGGGGTTTTATACATTTAGAATTATTTATAAAAATCGAGACACACCATCAGGCGTTATTTATCCCGGGGATAAGTTTTGCACCAGTTGGTGGAACCATATGATTTTTAAGTTTTTCAGAGCTGCTATTTGGTTTGTATGTGTAATTAGAGTGTTTGTACCTGAGTTAGATAGTTATCTTGGATTATTCCCAATTTTGAATGGCTGGCCAGGTGTATTGTTCGGTGATGTATTATTGAGTGCAGGCTTTATTTTGACGATGTTTGTACATTTCCATATGGCAGCACTTTGGCGTTCAGGAATTGACCCTAATGGTCCACATGAACTTAAAACATCAGGGCTATATGAATATTCTAGAAACCCGATGTACTTAGGTGTTGTAGCAGCGCAGGTCGGCTTCTTTTTAGCCTTACCTAGTGTATTCAGTTTAGCCTGCTTAGTAATTGGTTTTATAGCTATATATAGACAAACTTTAGTTGAGGAAGCTCATTTAGCTCATCGTTTTTCTACACAATATAAAGAGTATAAGCAACTTGTCCCTCGCTGGTTATAGCTTGGGATTAAACTCTAAATATATAGGATTTAAATTGAAGAGTTAGTGGGGTGCTCCATGTTAAATTAATAAATTTAAGCATAACAGGCATAAGTTAGATCACTTCTTTTTGTTTTATACCAATTCGCTTAATTAAGTGATCTATTTTGAGGATGGAAAAACGTGTTGATAGCTAGGCAAAAAATTTGCTATTTAGTTGTTCTCGGCAATTGCTCCTGCATTGCTCTACCTTCTGCATCCATGCAGTCGTAAATGAGAATTTTTTAACACAGGTAGCGACACGTTTAGCCCCGCAAAATGATTAAGTATTATTGCGGATTGGTATTATATATTTTTTAATAAACTCTTTTTTAGAAACTGCCTTTGAAAAGATATAACCTTGGATATAATCGCAGGTAAGCTGCTTTAATAGATCGTATTGTTTTTGTGTTTCTACGCCTTCAGCAACAACCATAACATCTAAATTATGTGCCATAGTAATAATTGCTTTAACGAGAGCGATACTATTATCATTAGATTCAAGGTCATTGATAAACGAACGATCTATTTTTAAAATATCGATATCTAAACGCTGTAAATATGCAAGAGAAGAGTATCCAACACCAAAGTCATCAATAGCTATATCTATATCAATGGCGCTCAACCGTTTTAATTGTCGCTGTATTGACGAGTCTGGATCCATTAGTGTGTTTTCAGTTACTTCAATTAATATAGTTTTTGCAGGCAGCTGATATTCCTTACTTGCTGCAATCCAATCATCTACCCAGCAACCTGCACGATCAATTTCAAGCGGTGATGTATTTACACTTATTTGAATTGTTTTTTTACTCAAAACGTTAAATTGCACGGTATCTTGAATCGCTTGAGATTTCACCCATTGACCGATGTCGTTTATTAACCCATTTTTTTCAGCGACGGGTATAAATTCATTGGGTCCTATTAGGCCTCGGTCAGGATGATTCCAACGAATAAGGGCTTCAGCTTTTGGCACAGATTGTCCATCAATTGAAAATATAGGTTGGTAATATAATTCAAATTGATTATGAGTTATTGCTATGCGTATTTCTTCTATTTGGCGACGTTTTTCTGTGGCTTTTTCTTCAATAGTATACGAGAAAAACTCGTAGCGATTCCGACCTTTATTTTTAGACAAGTACATCGCTTGATCCGCACGTTTAAAGAGTTCTTCTACTGTTGAACCATCAGTAGGAAAAAACGTTAAACCTATGCTTGCAGTAACAAATACTGTTTCTTTTTTTATTTTAATGCTCTGCATTAAGCTGTTTTTTATAGCTTCGGCAATTTTTGATGCTTCATCAGGACTGTTTACACCCTCTAAAATTAATGTAAATTCGTCTCCGCCTAAACGAGCTACTGTATCTTTACTTGTTATACAGCTTTGAAGCCTGGCTCCTACTTGATGTAATAATAAATCCCCGTAATCATGGCCAAGGCTATCGTTTACTTCTTTAAAACCATCTAAATCTATAAATATAAGTGCGAATTTCATTCCTTCAACACTTACTAAGCTTTGTAGTTTCTCGTAAAAATACCGTCTATTTGGTAAATCGGTTAACCCGTCCTGGTAGGCATATTGTTGCAACTGAATATTTGCATTTTCAAGTTCATTAGTACGGAGCCTTACTTGATTTTCTAATGAGTTTTCTCTTTGCTCAATGTTGTATAACATATCGTTAAAACAAGATGTTAACTGTCCGACTTCATCTTGTGATAGTTGTTCTGCGCGTAAACTATAGTCATGTGATGTGGTTATTTTACTGGCTGTTTGTGCTAAATATAAAATGGGGTTTAAAAATTTACGTCTTAATAAAAGAGACAAAATAAGGCTAACCGCAAAGGTAAATACCATCAGGATCATTATAAACTTGGTATAAAAAGTGATTCTTTCTTTAATGTAGCTGTCGTTAGCACGTATCTTTAACACACCATAATTATACATATCAAGTTGAAGCAAAGTATTAACTTCAATGCTTTGTTCTGTTTGTGTATCTTCGGAGTATGCAATAGCTAATTGTTCACCAGTTGTACTCATTACCATTATACTAATGACATCTGCTCGCATCAGTATTGGGTTTATAAGCTCCTGTACTGCGTCTATATCGTCAAACATAAGTGCGGTAGTTATATTGGGTGAAAGCATTTTTGACAGAGAACCTAAGCTTTCTATTTGCTCCTCTTTAGCGCTGCTGATCTCATAAGCACTAAATACAATCGTCACTATTGCGGTAGATACAAGTGCGACACTCATTAAGATGAATAATAATTTTTTACTTATTGTATTGAGTGAAAATAGATTTTTCATTACATTACCTTTCTACAACGCGGGCTAGGCGTAGTACTTTTGAGCTCATAGTAATGCCTGCATCTTTAAGTTGCTTTGGTGCAATTTCAAAGCGAATTTTACCACTGGAAAGAAAGAATTTGATATGGCCGCCATTTTCAATAAATGACTCTGTTTCACCAATGACCATAATGTTTTTTAGTTTTAAGGGCATCATTTTTTGCCACAGGATAAATGTATCAGAGGTAATAAATAGCATGTTACACGAGGAGGTTGAGACTTCATCAAGAGTAATTAATTTGTTGTATAGAGGTAAGTTTTTTATCGTACGATTTTTTAAAGCAGTGTTAGCCACATCAATAAAGTATTTATCAGGGCTGCAAATAGTAAACTCATTAAGGGATTCTAACTGAGAATCCCACTGTCCAAAACGTGCAAAGTTATATAAGAAGCCTGCTTTGAGCATGTATTCTTTTTCAACAGCGCTAACACTGGCACTAAAAAGTGCCAGTGTTATTAAGCTACTGTAAATTAGACTTCTTAACTTAATCATCTAACTAACTTAGAAATTTGCTGAAATAGTAAATGTAATACACTCATCAATATAGTTCGGTAATGTATAGGTTTCGCGTGTATTACGGTACTCAATATGTGAACCTGCAAATAGGTTTTTACCTGAAATTGCAGTCGACCACACAGGAGTAGCCTGCCAATTCCAACTAATATCGAACGTTGTGTAATTGTCGGTGTTATATGCATTTGAGTTTACTGCTCGTAGTATCGCAAATATATTGTGGTCAGCTAGAAATGTATAATCGGCTTTTACAAATAACTGCCTATTTTTAGAGTCATAGCCTATAGCGGGTTGTACTCTTGGAGGTAAATCGTAATTATAGTCAGTGTAGCTGTAACCAAACTCAGTATTGAGGCTATCAACTGGTTGCCATGATAGAACTAAATCTAATCCTTTGGTGGTTGTGTCTGCTACAGATGCAAAGTCTAAATCTATGCGGGTCATTGTTAGTGCTTGAAATACTTCTGGAACTCTCCCTGCCAGAAATAAATCGAGTATTGGAGTGAATTGCTCATTATGAGTATTCATATCAATAACTGCTACGTCTTTAGCATCAGTATAATAAGATGATAAATCTAGTGACCAGTCGTTAGTTGTATATCGATAGCCTAATTCATACGATAGATAGTTTTCTGACTTAACATTGTCATTACCATTTAGGTATGTTGGAATTCTATAGTTGTCTATTTGTTCAAAGCCTGAGCTTATACCCGCTAGTTCAATTACTTTTGTACCATTAACCTTAAAGTTATCGTTAAACTCAATCAGAGTTGGGATTCGAACACTCCGTGATACAGCGCTCCATATAATATGACTATTGGCTGGCTTATAAATAACTCTTGCTGATGGTTGGTTCTCCCATCCGGTTAAATCGTTATGATCAAGTTTAGTACCAATAATAAAGTCAAGGGTATCAGGAGTTACACTATACTGAGCTTGAACAAGTGCGCCGTATTGTTTGAGATTATTGAAGTCTTTATCACTATCTAAAAAAACACTTTTAGCAAAGGAAATAGAATTGTAGCGATAGTTTAAGCCCCAATCTAGTTGGAGAGATTGATATATAAAGTTCATTTGATAATCAATATCTATCGATTGAAAGTCTTCTTTAATGTAATCCTGAGAGCCATTTTGCTTAAGCCAAGAAATTTGTAGCATTTGGTTTGCATCTGGCGACATTCGGTTTTCGAGCCGAGCCATTATGCGTGAGTCTGTTCGCTTTAAATTATCTGAAAAGGTAATGTTTTCGTTGGTTTCATCTATAACACCGTGATAGTTTTGACCAAGTGTTGAGTGAGTTATATCGCCTTGAAGTAGTGCTGACCACTCATCACTAGGGGTAAAGTCAGCTCTAAAGCCTAATGAATGCTGCTTTGTAGTATCGTTAGGTGGAAGTGAGATTCCTTTTTTTGACTCATTGGCATCTTGTAAGTGGCCGTAAACTCTGTAACTTCCTTTGTTACTTATATCACCACCATAGCGAAGGTTTGCATCAGCATTTATTTGGTTACCAGTGGTTATATTTGCGTATCCACCGCGAGTATCAATACTATTTTTAGTAATAATATTAATTACACCATTATTTGCGTTGCTACCCCAAAGTAACCCGCCTTGCCCGCGTATTACCTCAATGCGTTCAATATCGTACAAAGGCACGTTTAGGGTTTCCCAATAAACTGCCGCAAATTTTGGGGTATACAAGCTTTGCCCATCAATCATTACTAACAGTTTGCTTGAAAAACGAGAGGCAATGCCTCTTGATGAAATAGCCCATTGATTATTATCGAGCTGGCGTACAATTAAACCAGGTACCATTTTTAGTGCTTCAGGGATTGATGTAGCACCTGAATTAGTTATTTGTTCTTTACTTAATACATAGATAGATGAAGCGGTATCGAATGCTGATTGCGCTCTTTTCATTGCAGAGGTTGCTTGCACATCCATACCCATTAAAGCATCAAGGTCGAGGTCTTCGTCTTCAAACGGCTCAGCCGCTAAAAGTGGGCAAACAAAAAGTAACGGCCAAAATAAACGTTGTGATATTTTCACCCAAAAGTCTCCAGCGCAATCAAAAAATCAAAAACAGTCATTGTTTTTGTAAAACATGTGATATCACACAATGTTAACATACATTAGCAATGTAAAAGTATAATTACGATTAAATCAAGCAAACCAATTTTGTAGTTGTTAAATTTTTATTACAGGTTACGAATTGTAAAAAAAAATCTGGAAATAAAGTATACAGCCTTCATATAAATATTTTCAGCAGAGTAGGAAAATAGGAAGTTACTGATAGCTATCAGTTATATAAGTTGAAAGTTAGTCTGTTTTAGAAGGATTTCAAAGCACTTTTAGATCATTAATTTTTTAGACTATGTTTTTTATAAAGGTAGAGAGAGTGGCATAAAAATAAAATTATAGTGTAACGTAACGTTAACTATTTTTGAGTACTTAATTCTCTTTGCTTTTATTAAAGGTATATAGAATACTTAAATTCGCTTGGTTTTGCTTTGAAGGCACCAAAGTATGATGAAAAATGAATTGATTAATGTAGAAGAAGTTCTCGATTTAATGCTTGATGCCGTATGTGTGGTAGATAAACAAGGCACATTTGTTTTTGTCAGTGCCGCATTTGAGCAAATATTTGGTTATACGGCAGATGAAGTTGTTGGCAAAAAAATGATTAACTATGTTTACGAAGGTGATCATTATAAAACACATAACGCTGTAGCTACCCTATTGTCTGGCGAAACGGTAAACCCTCGCTTTGAAAACCGCTGGATAAGAAAAAATGGTCAAATAGTTCATATACTATGGTCTGTTCGTTGGTCAGAGCAACATCAAGTAAGAATTGCTGTAGCGCACGACATAACTGAGCGTAAAATAATGGAAGAACAATTGTATTATCTGGCAGGCCACGATGTACTTACCGGCTTACCTAATCGCTCGTTATTAATGGATAGATTGCAAAGCACGCTAATAAAAGCACAAAGAAACGATTCATTTTTTTCATTACTATTTATCGACATAGACGGCTTTAAAGCTGTTAACGATACTTACGGCCATAGTGTGGGAGATAAACTACTGCACAGCATTGCTATTAGGCTCTCTAGTGTCATTAGAGAGCACGATATAGTTGGGCGCTTAGGGGGGGATGAATTTTTGATTATTTTAGATAATTTAAAATCACTAACCGAGGCTGACTTTATAAAATTAAAATTGCTTGCCCAATTTAAAGCGGCATTTACACTTGATGAATTAAGCTTAAATATCTCCCCTAGTATTGGTATTGCAAACTACCCCGAGCATGGTCAAACAGATCACGAACTTATAAAACATGCTGACCAAGCGATGTACAAAAATAAACAACGAGGCCTAGACAACGTAGCTTATTTACCTTAATACCGACGTTGATTTTTCACCTTAAACTAACTCATGAACACAGCACCTTTCGCTACAGTATCTTACTTGTTGCCACATTTTTAATATCACTTTGCCAGTGCTGTGCTAAAAAATCTATAAATGCCCTCACAACAGTTTGTTGGTAGTTTCTTGATAAATAAACTGCCCATAAATTGTGCCCTGGTGAGTAATACTCAGGTAAAACCTCAACGAGTTCGCCACTCCTCAAATAAGGATTAGCTAAATCGCACGGAATATTAGCAATCCCCATTCCTTTAAGTGCAGCTTTAACTAATACGGTCATTTCGTTTGATTGCAAATTGCCACTTACGCCAACTTGGTCGTTACTTTTACTCGATAATATTCGCCATTTAGCCGCGCTGCTATGCACTAAGCAATTATGATTAAGTAAGTCCTGTGGCTTGTTTAGCAAAGGTGATGTAGCTAAATAGGTTTTTGATGCACACAACACACTATCTATATGCATGAGTTTACGCGCAATAAGCTGCTCACTAGGTTGATCAATATAACGCAGCGCCACATCAACACGTTCATCAACTAATTGCGACAAGTTATCCGAAAGTACAAGTTGAATATTAGTTTGAGGATGAATTGCAGTAAATTGCTCCACCATATCAAATAGCAAGTTTTGGCCTAGCCCAATAGGAGAGGCAATTCGAATTGTGCCCACCAGCTCATTATTATGGCTATGCGCTCTGCTTTGTAAATCAGACACCGTACTGAGGATTTGTTGGCAGTAAATGAGTGCTTCTTCGCCCTGAATGGTCAAGCTTACTTTACGTGTGGTTCTATGAAATAGCCTGAGTGAAAGCCATTGTTCTATTTCTTGTACATGGCGAGTTACTTGTAAACGGCTTAACTCTAAATGTTCGGCTGATTTAGTAAAGCTGCCACAGCGGGCAACTTCAACAAAACTCGTAATTGCGGTTATTTTATCCATTGGTAACTTACTTTGAACTAATATGTGTCTTAACTGTGTATTTATCACTTTAAGTAGTGCAAGTAAACTTACTTTATCAACTTAACAGATAGAGAAACGATAATGAAAATAGCAGTTTTAGGCGCAACAGGTTGGATTGGCAGCACAATAGTACAACAAGCTACTAAACGTGGTTTAGAAGTAATTAGCATTGTACGCGATGCCGCAAAAGTAACTGATAACACAGCCGTTCGTGTATTTGATTTACAAAGCCAAGATAGCATTGCATCAGTACTTGAAGGCGTTGATGTTGTTATTGCTTCGGTAGGCGGTCGAGCAAGTGGCAATCACGAACTTGTAGCGCAAACAGCAGAGCGTTTACTTAGCGCACTTAATAATACTAATACACGTTTATTATGGGTGGGTGGTGCAGGTAGTTTAGAAGTCGCACCTGGAGTTACGCTTGTATCAACACCAGAGTTTCCTGATGAATATAAAGCCGAAGCGCTAGCACAAGGTGAAGCACTTAAAGTATTTAAAACAACAACTAGCTCTGCTTCATGGACGTTTGTAAGCCCTGCTGCAATTATTTATCCGGGTGATAATGAAGGCGATTACCGTATAGGCAGTAATACATTTTTTACTAATGATGCAGGCGAAAGCAAAGTTTCGGTCACTGATTATGCAGCAGCAATGGTTGATGAAGTGCAAAATGCGGCGCATGTAAATCAGCATATTAGTATTGCCTACTAGCCTAATTATCAATTAAAAGCGTTTGATTATTTAGATATAACAATACTGGCTCATAAGGCTAAAATAATTTAATCTGAGTGTATTAATTATTATTAAATTATTTGCCTTATGAGCCTTATTTTTTCCCTTGTGTTAGCAAGCCTTCCCGCTTTACCAGAGCCTGTTGCTAATAATGCGGTAGCTAAAGTAACAGCACAAAACCAAACCTATTTTTTAAGTTTTATGGGGCTGGGCCGCGATAAACAGCACTCGTCAGTACATAACAAAGTGTGGGCGCTTAAAGTTGGCGATTCACAGTGGCAATCTAAAACTGGTGTGCCTTCAAGCTTGCCACTAAAAGGGCGCTTAGCTAGCACCGCTGTCGGTTTAGGCGAGTACGCCTATGTGTTTGGCGGCTATACGGTAGCAGAGGATCATACTGAAGTTTCAAGCCCAGACGTATATAAGTACGACGTAATAAAAGATACTTACACCCACCTTGCGAGCATGCCAGTACCCGTAGACGACAGCGTAGCGCTTAGCTATAAAGCGCGTTACATTTACTTAATTAGCGGCTGGCATAACGACGGCAACGTAAATTTAGTACAAGTGTACGACACACAAAATAATACATGGCAACAAGCCTCGCCATTTTTAGGTGAGCCCGTGTTTGGCCAAGCCGCTGCGATTAGCGGTAATACCATTGTTATTTGTGATGGTGTTAAAACACAAGCAAACCCAGATTCGCGCCGCTCGTTTGCAGGCGTAGCACAGTGCTTAAAAGGCACTATAGATTCAACTAATCCACAAAAAATAGATTGGCGCACGCTGCCTCATCCAACGGGCACCGCTCACTATCGAATGGCAGCCACTAACTATAATGGCAATATTTATATGCTGGCAGGCTCTAATAACCCATATAACTACAGCGCAATAGGCTACGACGGTAAACCTGCACCAGCAAGCAATCATGTTTGGCGCTTTAGTGTTGATAAAAACGAATGGCAGGTTTTATCAGCGGTTGACGTAAAAAGTATGGATCACCGTGGTTTACTTGAGCACAACGGTGTTTTATACCGAATTGGCGGTATTGATAATAACCAGCAAGTAAGTGCTAACGTACTCGGTTACGAGGTTCAAAAATGAACACCCTTTACATTACCGGGGCAGGAGTCAGCGCAGCCAGTGGCATTCCCACATTTCGAGGTGAGGATGGTTACTGGACCATAGGCAGTAAAAATTATACGCCTATGGAAATGGCAACACGCGCAATGTACCAAAACGCTCCTAAAGAGTTTTTAGCATGGTATTACCATCGCTTTGCAACGTATCGCAACCATGGCCCAAACGACGTGCACCATTGGTTAAGTGACAAAAATCTAATTACTCAAAACATAGATGGGCTTGATGGCAAAGCAGGTAATAAAAACTACATTGCTATTCATGGCAGGCTCGATCAAATGACCTTATTTCATGAGCAAGGCGACGATGTAACGCCATTTACCGCTCCGTGGGATAGCGTAGACGAAAGCTGCTTGCACAACTCTTTATTTGAAGTGTTTAATATTAAAAACCTAACACCCGAGCTTAATCAATCTTTTAAACCCTTTGTTTTATTGTTTGATGAGTACTACACCGAGCTTTATAGAATTAGCGAAGCACAAAAACGCATGAGTAACGCCGATAAAATCGTATTTATGGGCACCTCGTTTAGCGTTAACATTACGCAAATGGCAATTGAAATAGCCCGCGATTACAACATTCCCATTGAAGTTGTCGATCCTGAGCCTGCTCATATTTTACACCCTAATGTAAGCTATAAAAAAATGACGGCATTAGAATACATACAAAAAAATTAGACTACTTACTATTACACCTAGTTTTGAAGGGATTTAGTAATAATAATTCGCATTGGCGATTTTTTAGTTTTTGATAATTGACTGTTGATCTATAATAACAAGAATAAATTTAGTGTTTGTTTTCTATAAAATAAAAAAATAACTGAGAAATTAATGACAGATCAAACAGGGATACGCAATCTTTCAATATTATTAGTCGAGCCGTCAGATGTTCAGCAAAAGCTCATAATTAAATCGTTATCACAATGTGGTGTAAGTCAGGTTGAAACTACGACTACCCAAGCACAAACATTAACAATTCTTGAAAGCTATCAGCCAGATTTAGTAATAAGCGCAATGTATTTGGCCGATGGGACAGCCGACTCACTATTACAAAAAATAAGATCAACACCGCGTACTGAACATCAAGCATTTATGCTGGTATCGAGTGAGCGTAATAAAAAATATCTAGAGCAACTTCGCCAATCTGGCGTGTTGGCTATTTTACCAAAGCCTTTTAGTGCAGAAGCGATTACCCGAGCACTTAAAGCTACTTTAGATATTATTACTGAGGAAGAAGTTGAGCTTGAACACTTCGATGTAACTTTACTACGAGTGCTTGTTGTCGATGATAGCCGTTTTGCACGTAAGCATATTATCCGAGTATTAACTGGTATGGGTATTCCGGCACCTGTTGAAGCTGAGGATGGTAAACAGGCAATTGATTATCTTAATTCACAACCTTTTGACTTAATAGTAACCGACTACAATATGCCCGAAATGGACGGACGAGAGCTAACAGAAGCCGTTAGAAGCTCAAATAGCTACTCGCATATTCCTATTTTAATGGTGAGCTCAGAAGCCAACGAAACGCACCTAGCAAACATAGCCCAAGCAGGTGTAGATGCGATTTGTGATAAACCATTTGAGCCTGCAACAGTAAAAGACTTATTGTTTAAAATAATGTCTTAAAAGTAACGGTAAGTAAGCGTAGGACTGAGTTTATTTGGCCCTCGCTTACTTGTAAAAAAATCTACTCTTGTAGCTGCCCTAATCTATAAATGAGTAATGCAGTTTTTTTAATGTTTTTATCAAGGCTGGTTAAATCGGCTGTTTCGTTTTTGGTATGCGCGCCGCTGCCCATTAAGCCCAAACCATCAAGTGCCATATCAACATGGCTTGCCGCAAACGAAATATCTGCAGCGCCTGCATTTCGTGGGTTTGCCGCTACTACTTTGTTAAAGCCTAAATCGTGGCTTGCGTCGCTGTAAAGTTCTAATAGCTTTTTATTGCCATCAGTTAATGCCATTGGCGGGTAACCGTCTTCAAAAATAAGCTCAGCTTTACTACCATTTAAACTGTTGCTAGCAATGAGTTGCATTGACCTTTTTGCGTTTTCGAATTGTTTTGGCGAAAGTGCACGTAAATCACCTGCTACATGCACGGTTTGTGCTATTACGTTGCTTTTACCAAACGCCGTTGCTGACGAATTAGCGCTGTCGTAGTCGGCATTTGTGCCACCTACAATAAGCCCCGGATTAAATGTTAAGTTAGGTTGCGTGGCAAGTTGCTCTCTAAAATCATTTAAAATACGCGATGCTTCGTAAATAGCGCCATAACCAACGCTTTCGCTAAATATTTGCGACGAGTGCGCCGCATTGGCCGTTACGTTTAGCGTCCAGCCGGTATAACCACGGCGCGCCGCCATGGCAGTTTTAATATTGTTATCGCCATTTTCATAACCAAGCGCTACATCGGCCCAAATTGCTGCATCAACAATAGCTTGTTTAGATAAGCTAAGCGGGCGACCGCTGCTTTCTTCATCGCCAGTCAATAATACTTTTATGCTTACATTTTCGAGTAAATTAAGGGCTTGTAAGCTTTTAAGTGCGGTAATTATAATCGTGTTGCCACCTTTCATATCAGCAACGCCTGGGCCACTGGCTGTATCGGCATCAAGTTGTTTGTAGGTAGTAAAGTTATCGTTTTTGGCAAACACCGTATCTAGATGGCCGATCATCAGTATTTTTATTGCATTGGGATTTTCACTCTCATGGGTTGCTAATACATGCCCTGCACGGTTAAACGCACTGCCATCAAGCCATTCTACTTTAAAACCAATGGCTTTAAGCTGCTCGCTTGTTAGCGCACCTACTTTTTTTACACCTTCAATATTAAGCGATCCGCTATTAATATTTACGGCTTGCTCTATTTGTTGCAGAGCTTGGGGAATGTTTTTATCGACCTGTTTTATTATTTCACGCTCGTTTTTATCAAGCGCCGCATGGCTTGTAAGCGGTAAGGTACTCGCAATTGTGAGAATAAGTGCATGGCTAAATTTTAAAAATGACATAACAGCATAATAAGTGAGAAATAAGAATATTTAATATGAAGTAAAAATACAGAGGATTCAATAGGAGTAGATTGTGATTTTTAACTAATTTTATAAGTAATAACGAGTTACAAGTTTAATGATTATAGAGAGTACGCGTTATTGGTTTAAACACAGGTATTTAAAATAAAACCTCTTAATTAATAATCAAGCTGTACAACTAAACAGCGATTTGTCTGATATTACTGATCTCCACCAATTTGGGGTTTTGCTACATTTAGAAAAGGTAAGGCGAAGCTAACTAACAGTTTACAGTTGTTTATTTTATAGCTAGGATAAAATCATTGTAATATAAAGATATTTGTCGGTTTGTGAAACGACGAATGTCGTAGACTATATTGTTATGTGCATAAGCAATCATTTGTGTCAATTCATGATGAACATTTCAAATAAACAAGGTGTATAAATGGATGTAAATAATGCGGCAGGCAGATTGCTGAATATCCTAACTGAAGGAAAAAAAGCGAACCCAACGGAAAACTGCAGAAAAGTCTGGTGTCGAATTCTTGATGTTGACGAAAGTAATTCACTTGTTTTAATTGGAAGAATAGGAAAAGTATTTTCATTAGTGGATGATATTTCAACAGAGTTAAGCCAACTTGACGACGTTGATGTATCAAGATACATGTCTTGGACAAGATATTTAGACAATGCTTTTTCTAACTGTAATTTAGGTTCTTCATGGAGTGAATTTATGAAGCACCTTAGTGAACCTGCTTTTGATTATCTTCACATGACAGCTGGTATGCTTTCTACAAATAGACCTCAACCAGTTTTACCTAGATCCGAGTTAGACGAAATTTATAATGGCGCGAAAGAACTTCTTGATGAGATCATTAATTCTGATTTACCGAATAATATTAAACAATATTTTTCCGAACAGTTACGGAAAATAATAATTTCAATTGAAGAGTATAAAATAACAGGTTCTTCTGAAGTTGTTAGTATAGTAGAAGCTACTTTCGGTAAGGCTGTATTGTCTAAAGACTTGATTGAAGGTAAAGACACTAATACGGAAATGAAAAAGTTTTGGACGTTTATGGCAAAAACGGCACTAGTTGTATCAACAGTGACAGGTGCGTTACAGATAGCTGATTATACGGCTAAAACATTTCCTGAATTAAATGCACCAGAAAAAGTTATAAATATACCTGTTGAAAAAAGCAAATTGGAAAGTGTGTAAATGCACATAACAAGGCGATTCGATAAGGACAAAACAGTTGGTTTTGCTCCTGCGTGAATTACAGTGACACCCAACCTAAATTTTGTAATGCTTTAAAAACGCTTAGAGTTAATTACAGGAACTCGTTTTTTTTAATTGACTTTGGCTGTTGAAGTTATTCTACAGTCTCGTTATAGGTTCAAGATGACTTCACACAGAGATTTAAATCCCACACATGAAAGTGCTGTTCTAGATTCATATAAGAATCTCCTTTCATCACAAGGTAAAGTACTTGAATTAATTAACAGACCAGATCCGCCGGATGCAATTGTAAAGATTGATGGCGTAGATACTTGGATAGAAATAACAGATGCACACTTTAGTCAAGAGACTGCAATCAGCATAACTTCTCATGCCGCGGATGATAAAGTTCACATACCGTCAAAAGGCGATTTAGTTGGAGGTTTTGATTCAATTACTAATGAAAGAGTTGAGTCAGCAATTAAAGCTAAGTTACAGAAGAAAACAATGCAAAGCATTGCTGCATTAAATAAACCAGGGATATTACTTGTTGGGTTATATGGGCCATTCTTTGACATACTTGAGGTTGAAAGTAATTTTTCTGATGAATTTAAAGCTGAGTTAAAGACCCAGAATATTTTTAGTTCTATTTATGTTTATCAAACCTGTAACCAAAACACTCATGCGTACCATAAAATTAGATGAAGCAATACTCTGTCGTAAAAGTTATATCTCTTTATAAAAAGTTTATCTATTCAGAAAAAAGCTTTGGCTCTAGAGTTCCTCAAGTCGGTGATGTTGGAACAATAGTTGAAGTTTATGATGGAGCCTTTGATATTGAATGTAGCGATGAAAATGGTGTTACCATTTGGCTTGAAATATTCGAACCTAGTGATGGTGATTTAGAGTTGCTGTACATATAGTAAGCTTTTATTAGTGGCGAATACTTTCCCTTCATTCTATCCAGTCGGTATTTAGAATTAACAACCGTCAGGTTTAACACCATTAGCATTAAACCTGACAGCCCAAACTCAACCAATTAGCGTTAATTAGTCGGCATTAAATAAATCTCACGCACGCTGTTGCGCTGGTATGCTTCAATGGCAAACAGTACGGCGTCGGCTACATCTTGTGGGTCGAGTTTGTCGGGTTTAGCGTCATCAAAAAACGGGGTGTTTACCATGCCCGGTGCTATGGTGGTGCAGCGGCCGTTCCATTCGCTCATTTCCTCAGCTAAGTTTTGGCCAAACCCATAAGCAAACCATTTAGTTGCCCCGTAAATGGAGCCTCCTAATGGTTTACGGCCAGCGGCAGAGCTGGTTAATATAAAGTGACCTTTGTTTTGGCGTAAATGCGGCAGGGTTAATTTTGCAGTCCAAAGTAGCGCTTTAATGTTTATGTCGATCATGGTGGACCACTCATCAGGGTCGCCATTTTCGGTGCCGGCAGTTGAAACACCCATACCTGCGTTAGAAAAGGCTACGTCTAATCGGCCAAACTTTTCAATGCCTTTAGTAACTACGTTTTCAAGCGCGGTAAAGTCGGTTGCATCTGCAGCTACGCCCAGTGCATTATTTGAGCCTAGTGACTCTACTAACTCAGTTAGCTTATCTTCGCGTCTAGCGGTAAGTATTACTTTATGACCATTATTTACAAGGGTTTTTGCGGTTGCTTCGCCAATACCGCTTGAAGCGCCGGTTATGAGTACTATTTTCTCTTTTGCCATAGGTAACCTCTTTTGTGAACTTTGAAAGCTTAAAACGACCATACCAATAAACGATTAACCTACATTGAATAGTCGCTATAAATTAGCCGTAAATGGCGGTGTTTTATATTCTAATAACCATGGTTTTTAGGCCGTTATTAAAATTGAAATGAGTGATTAAAAAAGGTAGGTTTAAATTTTTTATTCTATATACTCGCGCCACTTCTTTTGAAGTCGGTTTTTATTAAATTTAACCATTATTTTGCTGAGTTTCAGCCACATTTATCGGAACAAACATGAAAGATAAACTTTTAGCGTTTTGGCAAAGCCATTCAGAAACAATCATCACTTTAGGTTACAAAGTGGTTTTAGCATTGGCGATTTTAGTTGCGAGCGCGCTTATTGCACGTTCGGTTAAAAAAGCGATTAAAAATTCTAAATCCCCATTAAAAAAAGTGGATAGTACGCTACTTCCTCTTTTATCGAGCATTGCTGGTTATTTGGTTTATATAATTGGCGGGCTGTTTATTTTAGATATTTTTGGCGTTAACACGGCAAGTTTAATTGCGCTAATGGGCGCTGCGGGTTTAGCGATTGGTTTAGCCCTTAAAAATACGCTGAGTAATATTGCTGCAGGAATTATGCTACTAATACTCAGACCTTTTAAAATAGGCGACTTTGTTGATGCAAGCGGCACGCTTGGCACGGTGAGTGAAATACATTTATTTACTACTATTTTTAAAACCACCGACGGCCTTTATATTGCATCGCCTAACGGTAAAGTGTGGGGTGGCAATATTAAAAACTTTACCCGTAATGGCAAAAGGCGAATGGATATAGTGGTGGGTATTTCGTATGCCGACTCTATTGATGTTGGCTTAAATGTACTCAAAGAATTAGCTGCATCAGAGAGCCGATTACTCGCAGAGCCTGCACCTAAAGTAATGGTGACATCAATAGGCGAAAGCGCAGTGAACATTCAATTACGTGCGTGGGCTGTTAATGGTGATTATTGGCAAACCGTGTGGGATTTAAATAAACGTGTTAAAGAAGCAATTGAAGGCGCTGGGCTGAGTATTCCGTTTCCGCAGCGTACGCTTCATATATCTGAGTCGATGGCATCGGCAGTTACGGTTAATACCAATCCGCAATAATACTTAATCATTTTGCGGGGCTAAACGTGTCGCTACCTGCGTTAAAAAATTCTCATTTAGAACAACTAAATAGCGAGTTTTATGCCTAGTTATCAACACGTTTTTCCAGCCTCAAAATAGATCACTTAATTAAGCGAATTGGTATAATAAAGACGTTTAAATTCTATTAGCATAAGCGCAAATAAAAATAGCGAGCCTTGGCTCGCTATTTATGTATTAGCCTTTGTATTGACTGAGGTATTAACCCTCTAATTGAAAGTCGTACACTGAGCCTAAATTAAGTAATTGTGTAAGCTCATCAAGAGCTTGGTAGCTTTCGGTGAGTAGGGCTGAGTCTGCAAAGTCACTTGCGCCTAACTTGTCGCGGTAGTTACGCTTTGCCCAGTCACACAGTTGTGTGTATTTAGTATCCGTTAAAATAACCTCTGGGTTTACCGCAGTAAGTTCTTGCTCGTTAAGGGCTACACGTAAACGCAAGCACGCAGGTCCGCCGCCATTTTGCATACTTTGGCGTAAATCAAAAAACTGTACTTGGTTTACTGGGTTATCAGCCATGATCATTTCTTCAATGTAGGCGTTAACTGCGGCGTTGCGTTTACACTCTTGTGGTGCAACTAGCAGCATTGAACCATCGGCAAGGCTTACAAGCTGGCTGTTAAATAAATAACTACTTACTGCATCGGTAATGCTTACTTTTTCGGTAGGTACTTCAATAATATAAAATTCTTTATTGCCCACATACGCTTCGCGAATATCTTGCAGTGCCAGTGCTTGGTTTAAAAATGCTTGCTGGTGGCACAGTAATACGTTGGCGTTACCTACTGCAATTACATCGTTATGAAACACGCCTTGGTCTATTACGTCTGGATTTTGCTGTAGTAAAATTTGGCTTGAATCTTTTAAGTTATGTAAACGACAAATTGCTTCTGAGGCTTCGAGTGTTTGCCTTGCAGGAAACTTAGCGGGTTTTGGTAATTGGTTGTTAAACGCGCTGGCACCAAATACAAACATTTCAAGGCCTTGCTCGCCGTGGCTGTCACAAAAACGAGTATGGTTTGCTGCACCTTCGTCGCCAAAAAAGCCTTGGTCTGGCAAATGGGTGTGGTGTGCAAAGTATTTGTCGTTATTAAACATCGCTTTTAATAAGCGCGTAGTGGTTGCAGGCTCTAATGAACGATGAAACTTATTATTTAAATTAGCTGAAGTAAAATGTACTTTGCCGTCGGTTGTATCAGGAGATGGCGATACCGTAGCGGCATTAGCTGTCCACATTGCAGACGCTGAATAACACGCACGTAATAAAATAGGGTCGGCTTTAAATGCTTTATTAATTACTTGTGCATCGTTACCGGTAAAGCCTAAGCGGCGCAGTACGTTTAAGTCGGGGCGTGCATGAGGGGCAAATACACCTTGAGTTAGGCCTTTGTCGTGCATGGCTTTCATTTTTTCAAGGCCTTGAAGTACCGCCTCTTGAGGATTTGAAAAGCTTGCTGCGTTATTCAACGAGGCAACATTACCATAAGACAAACCAGCGTAGTTGTGAGTAGGACCCACTAAGCCATCAAAATTAACTTCCAAAGCGTTCATACACGTTCCAACTAAAAATTTTCAATAGGATGCAACAATACAATGCAATTGAGCTGCTTGCAAAGTTATAAACGCAGTGTTTTTACTAATTTTTTGATGTTTTTAAATGTAGAGTTTATTACAAGGGGGGGGGGGTTATATTGAACGGTTAATTTGAAGTTTAATAAAAATGTACGCATAAATTTCATAGTGCGCAAAAGCCTAGCCTAAAGTGAGTTTATACAATCAAGCTTTATGCCAAGCCTTTACACAATACGATGTTACTTAACATAGGCGCGTTCTTTATCAGCGGTAGTGCGGGTATTTGTAGGGTCGTTAACTTGCCAAACGCTAATGTCTAAACGCCATAAAAGGTAAAGGGTATGATATAAGTTGAACATGGTTTTTCCTTGGTATTTTCACTGAACACATCAGTCTATAGGAAGAAGTATGCCAACATTAACTTGAATATTTTATGAATAGAAATCAGGTGTTTAGTATTTAAGTGTAAATACATACTTAAGGGTTAGCACCAAAGCGGTGAAGTATTTTTAAAATATGCACCAGTGTGGTGTGTTTTTAACAAAAAGCCCTGCAACTATTGGGGTCACTTAAATGTGCAAGGCTTTTAAAAAATGTAGGTATCAAAAAGTAATTAACGGCCTACTTTTGCTTTTACTAAAGGCTCAAACGACATTACTTTAAACTTACCGTGGCTTTTATTTTTACCATTATTAAGTACAGGCGAGTTGTGTAAATCGTCAACGGTAAAGTATATTTTGTCATCAGCTCCGTAGCTAAAGCCATCAGGCCAGCTTAAGCGGTCGTCTTTAAATAATACTTCGTAATTACCAGTAGGTTTAACTACGCCAATTGCGCCGTTGGTTATGTCGGTTACGTATACGTTACCGCCGCCATCAACAATAATACCGTCTGAAATTGGCTTAGTGCCGTAACGCGTAACTTTATCCTCAAGTGCTTTAGCCGAAAGGCTCTCGTCATTTATATCGCTGGTGGCAATACGGTAAACCGACGTGCCCGACATAGATCCAAAGTAAAGCCAGTCTTCGTTAGGGTCAAGCGTAATAGGGTTAACACCTAAGCGGGCAGGTTGCCCTCCAATGCTCATTGTGCGGCCATCAATAACCATATCGATATTTTCGGCTGTGGTGTAATGGCTATTTTGTAACACTCTGCGTGCAACACCTGTTTTAAGGTCAACTGTAATAATAGCGGCTTGGCTGCCTTGGGCTGTGTCGGCAATGTATACAACGCCATGCTTATTATCGATGACTAAATCGTTTAAAAACGAGGTGTCGGTAATAGTAGGTTTAGCCAGATAAATTATTTTGTGCAGTTGCTCTTTATTTGTATCCCAACCCACTAAGCGCCCAGCGCGATCTGGCCCTGATGTGTCGAGCATCCATAAAACACCATCGGCTGATACATTTATGCCAAGTACATCATAAAAACCTTTACCGTTATTGTACGCGTAAGCCCATTCTTCATTAGGGTAGGGTTTAGTTGTGCCATCGCTTAAAAGCTCCATAATTTTTTGCTTTTGGCCGTAAAAACCATGTACCGATAAAAACTTTCTTCCCGATGGCGTAATAGCAATGTTACCCGGTGGGTGCTGCGCATCAAATGTGGCTACTGTTTTTAAATCAGCATTTTGATTAGCGGTATTAGCAAGTACGGCGTTGCTGCCTAAAAGTGCAGTGCTACATGCCGCTGCTAAGAGTAATTTTTTAATATGAGTCATTTAATATATACCTTTTAAAGTAAATTGATTGGTTAACTATAAAGTGCCTAATTGGCTAAGTCGTTTACTACTAAATCGAGCAGTTGCATTAACTGCTGTGCTTGAGCCGTATTAATACTATCGAATTTACATTGAATGTTTTTAGGTATATCAGCCGCTTTTAACTTAAGTGATTGACCACTTTGGGTAAGCTGAATTAGGCGTTTACGCTTATCGTGCTCATCTTTAATAACAGCAAGTAGTGATTTGTCTGTCATTTTTTTGAGTATTTGGGTCATTGCGCCGCCATCGATCGCGGTTTTATCTATCAGCTCTGCAATTGTTATTTCGTCTTGCTCCCACAGCGCCATCATTACTACGTATTGCGGGTAAGTTAAATTTAGCTCGTTTAAAGGCTCGCGATACGCACGCGCAATGCTGTTAGATGCCATGTATAACCGATGGCATAACTGATTTTTTAACTTTAATTGCTCAAACGACATAACTTTATCCTTTATTTCGATAGATGTTATTTTAATTTGCATGCAAAGTATTTGCAATCTCTAATTACTTGACCTATTATTTTGCACACAAACTAAATTGATTACTAAACTTTGGAGTTCATTATGAATGTATTACAAAACGTAGCTTACACAGCAAAGGCTACTGCAACTGGCGGCCGTGAAGGCGTGGCTAAATCTGATGATGACCGTTTAGATGTAAAACTATCAACACCTAAAGGTTTAGGCGGCGATGACGGACAAGGCACTAACCCAGAGCAATTATTTGCCGCAGGTTATGCAGCATGTTTTATTGGCGCACTTAAATTTGTAGCGGGTAGCGAAAAAATAGATTTACCAAGCGACACACATATTAATTCAGAAGTGTCTATTGGCGCGATTGAAGGCGGTTTTGGTATTGCTGTAAAATTGGCTGTATCACTAGGTGATATGGATAAAGCAGCAGCGCAAACGCTTGTAGATAAAGCGCATCAAGTATGCCCTTATTCAAACGCAACACGTGGCAATATTGAAATAGAGCTTTCTGTTATTTAACACTAAATAACGTAATTATTAAAAGCACACAACGATAAGTAGTCGTTGTGTGCTTTTTTGCGTTTTAAAGCAAAATAATTTAAATATACAAATAATCGTATATTCACTATTCCATATGTTTAATTTTTGTTTTATTGTATATGTACTAACACTGCGAGGACACTATGGAACAATTCAACCCACTTCAATTTTATAAATGCTTAGCGGACGATACGCGTTTAAAAGCAATGCTATTAATTAGCGACCAAGAAGAGCTGTGTGTGTGCGAACTTGTTGCTGCACTTGAATTAAGCCAGCCTAAAGTGTCGCGCCATTTAGCACAATTAAGGCAATGCGGATTACTGAGCGACCGTAAGCAAAATCAATGGGTTTATTACAGTATTAATAAAGCCCTGCCTGAATGGGCTAAAAATGTATTAACGCAAACCCTGACTGCTAACCCTTCATTTTATGAAAATGATTTAACGCGGTTAAATACTATGGGTAACCGTCCTGAACGAGCAGCTAGCTGTTGTTAACTAACTAATTAGTAAATAAATTAACTCATTAAAGGTATTTTATTATGACGATTAAAGTAGGTATTAACGGTTTTGGCCGTATGGGGCGTTTAACACTGCGCGCAGCAGTTGATTGGCCAGAAATAGAGTTTATTAAAGTAAACGATGTAGCGGGCGATGCTAAAACCCATGCCCATTTAATTGAGTTTGACTCGGTACACGGGCGCTTAGCACAACATATTACCAGCGATGAAAACTCATTTAGTGTAGGTAAACACACTATTTTAGTGACGAATAATAAAACCATAAATGAAACTGATTGGTCAGATTGCGATGTAGTAATAGAAGCCAGCGGAAAAATGAAAACAACTGAGTTGCTAAACCAATATTTAGCACAAGGTGTTAAGCGCGTTGTAGTAACCGCACCGGTAAAAGAAGATGGTATTTTAAATGTAGTAATGGGCGTAAACGATGACCTTTATAACCCAAGCGAGCATAAAATTGTTACGGCGGCCTCGTGTACAACTAACTGTTTAGCGCCAATAGTAAAGGTTTTGCAAGAAAAAGTGGGCATTAAGCACGGCTCAATGACCACTATTCACGATATAACCAATACACAAACTATTATTGATGCACCGCATAAAGATTTACGCCGTGCGCGTTCGTGCGGGACTAGTTTAATACCAACCACAACCGGTAGTGCAACGGCTATTACGCATATATTCCCTGAGCTTAAGGGCAAGTTAAACGGCCATGCTGTACGTGTGCCTCTTACTAATGCGTCAATTACCGATTGCGTATTTGAGCTTGAGCGCGGCGTTACACAAAGTGAAGTGAATACTTGGTTTAAAAACGCTGCAAATAACGAGCTAAAAGATATTTTAGGCTACGAAGAAAAACCACTTGTATCGGTAGATTACAAAACAGATCCGCGTAGCTGCACCATAGATGCCCTTTCAACCATGGTAATTAATAACACTCAGCTTAAGTTATACGCTTGGTATGATAACGAGTGGGGTTATGCAAATCGTACTGCTGAGCTAATGCTTAAAGTTGCAAAAAGTGATGTGGTTTAATCTCGTTTAAAAAGGTTTAACGCTATGTTTGCGCAGTTAGCTAGTTTACCAAGTTCTATAAAACAATATTTAATAATTACCGGTAATTACTGGGCATTTACTTTAACGGATGGTGCGCTACGGATGCTGGTGGTGCTGTATTTTCATCAGTTAGGGTATGGTGCATTTGTGATAGCCATGCTGTTTTTGTTTTATGAAATATTTGGGGTGATCACCAATTTAGTCGGTGGTTGGCTTGGGGCGCATTTAGGGTTAAATAAAACCATGAATGTAGGGCTTGGACTGCAGCTTGTCGCTTTGGCCATGCTTTGCGTGCCTGGAGATTGGCTAACCGTTGCCTATGTAATGGCAGCGCAAGCGCTTAGTGGTATTGCTAAAGATTTAAATAAAATGAGCGCAAAAAGCGCTATTAAGTATTTAGTACCGCAAGGCGACGCCGGGCAGAGCCAATTATATAAATGGGTTGCCATACTTACGGGTTCTAAAAATGCGTTAAAAGGAGTGGGCTTTTTTTTAGGTGGCTTGTTACTTACCGTATTTGGCTTTGTAGGTGCGCTAGTAAGCTTAATAGCTTTACTTAGTGTTGCGTGGGTTATTAGTTTAATTTATTTAAAAGGCGATATTGGCAAAGCCAAAAATAAACCTAAGTTTAAAGAGCTATTTTCTAAATCGCGGGCAATAAACTTACTTAGCGCAGCGCGTTTATGTTTATTTGCGGCGCGCGATGTGTGGTTTGTAGTGGCACTACCTGTTTACCTAGCCGCTCAGTTTAACTGGGATCATTGGTGGGTAAGTGGCTTTATGGCCTTATGGGTTATTGCTTATGGATTAGTGCAGTCGCAAGCGCCACGTATAACCGGACAAAGTGATTCAAACTCACACACAGTCAAAAAAGCGTATTGGTGGGTTGCTTTATTAAGTGGCGTAACCAGTATTTTAGCGCTGCTGATGCAATTTGATATAGCGGTACATTTTACGCTTGTAATCGGCTTACTTATTTTTGGCGGTGTATTTGCTGTAAATTCATCATTGCATAGCTATTTAATAGTAAGCTTTGCTAAAAACGACGGGGTGTCGCTCGATGTTGGTTTTTACTATATGGCCAATGCAATAGGGCGTTTGCTTGGTACGGTGCTCTCTGGCTGGGTTTTTCAAGTATATGGGCTGGTGGCATGTTTATGGGTAAGTGTGTGCTTGCTAATTATGGCTTCAATTACAACTGCGTGCTTGGCTAAGCGCTAAAAACTCAACTTATTGTATTAATTTCAATTTGTTTGATGATATTCATAGCTTCGTTGGTTAGATCTACTAAACTGTATCAGTAGTTTTAATTAAAGGGTGAGATGAATGCGAGAAATATCGCTAGCAAAAAAATTACTGTGGCTTACTGTCGGAAGTATATTTATTACCGTATTGGTGCTTTCGAGCATTTTATGGTGGCAGTTATCTGCAAGTAATGAAGAGCTTGCAAGCAAGTCAGAAAATTATATTGTTGCTGAAGTAGAAGAAAAGTTAAATGCGAATGCCGCAATATATGGTGAAAAAATAGCGGGCTTTATTAACGAAGCTTATCGAGTACCATACTCTTTAGCCGCTTTACTAGGTGATACCGCAAAAAGCGAAACCCTTAGCCGCGATACGGTAGTAAGTATAAATCGCTCTATTTTAGAACAAAACACATTACTCTCATCTATTTATTCTCAGTTTGAACCAAACGCGTTTGACGGGCAAGATTCGAGCTTTAAAAAAGGCTACAAACACTCCGTTAATGGCGATGGTACCTTAGAAGTTTACATAACACGTGATCCAAGTGGGGCTATTGAGCAGCAAAAAGTAGCTAATGCCGCCGATAAATACATTACCTCTTTAAACGAATTTGGTATTCGCGAAGCGCATTGGTACTTATGTGCAAAAGACACGCTTAAGCCTTGTATTATGGAACCGTACTTATACGAAATTCCATCAGGCGATTCAGTAATGCTAACTTCGTTAACTGTGCCTATTTTAAAAGCGGGGCAGTTTATTGGTTTAGCGGGTGTTGATTTAACGCTACCTACTTTTCAAACAATGACTGAAGAGCTTTCTAAGCAGCTTTATAATGGCCAAGCCAAAGTAACCGTGCTTAGCAATATTGGTTTAGTTGTAGGCAGTAGCCATTATAAATCTAAATTAGGACGCCCATTTAAAGAAGCCGTTAGTTCTGACTTGTTTAAAGAGCTTGAAAAATTTAAAGGCCAAAAAGGTATATTTAAAACATCCTCTGAGTACTTAGTTAATTACCCTATAAATATAAAGCTAGCTAACACAGACTGGTCTTTAATTATTGAAGTACCAAGTAACTTAGCCTTAGCTGGCCCAGATGCTTTATCGCAAGATATGACTGACACAGCAAACGACTTAGGCGCAATGATCTTAATTACAGGTGCTGTAATTGCAGTAATCGCGTTTATCATTATGAAAATTGTTATTGGTAGCGTGGTTGCACCGCTTCAGCAAATTCAACAACGTGTAGATAACCTTGCAAGCTCAGAAGGCGATTTAACGCATACACTCCACGTCGAAACCCACGCAGAACTCATTGCTCTGGCGGGGGGCTTTAATGCCTTTTTATCAAAGTTACGTATTTTAATTACAGAACTTAAAGATGTGTCTGATCAAACCAAGCAACAAGGTGAAATAGCGCAGCATATAGCTATTGATACTAAACATAATGTGCAATCGCAGTTTCACGAAATTGAAAGCGTTGTAACGGCTATGAACGAAATGAGCGCTACAGCACTCGAAGTTGCAAGAGCATCAGAGCAATCAGCCCAGCAAGCCGATGAAATAAATGGGTTAGTTGTTAGCAGTGAATCGAGTTTATCGTCAGCAATGACGCAAGTTAAAACCATGTCTGAAGAAATTAAAGAAGCTAACCAAGCAGTCGAAAAAGTAGCTTCACGTAGTAAAGATATTACACAAATATTAGATGTAATTCGCACTATTTCAGAGCAAACAAACTTACTGGCACTAAATGCCGCAATTGAAGCTGCGCGCGCTGGCGAACATGGCCGAGGCTTTGCAGTTGTAGCAGATGAAGTACGTGCACTTGCTTCTAAAACACGTTCATCAACTGATGACATAAGTAAGTTAATTGATAGCTTATTACACGAGGTTGGTAATGCTTCAACGGTAATAGAAAAAGGTGTAGTACGAGCACAAGATGCCGTTGATGAAACGTCAGTAGCTTTTGATGCACTGCACAGTGTTGTAGTTAAAGTTGATGAAATAACTAATCAAATTACGCACATTGCTACCGCCGCTGAAGAGCAAAGCTTAGTGACCGAAGAAATTAACCGTAATCTTACGCTTATATCTGATGCCGCGTCGCAGCTTGCAGACTTATCTACACAAGCAGGGGATAGCAGTGAAGCACTTAATGCACTTGTTGCCCAGCAAGATAGTGAGCTAAACAAACTTAAAACGTAAAAGAAAAATATAAAAAAGCGGCTAATTCATTTTGAATTAGCCGCTTTTTTTGTTGAGAATGCACGTTAATTGATGTTTATAACTTTTTAATCAACATAAACATTTGGTTGATCATCGGCTGCGCTAATTGCTCAACACCAGGGCGGTTAAAGTAGCCACGTAATCCTGTAAATTGCACCTGAAAAAAACGCGCATATTCAACAGCGGTCAACGTGTTACTTAACTCACCTTTGTTTATTGCTTGTGTAAACAATTGCGTTAAATAAGCTTCAAATTGCGCTGCTAACTCTAAACTTAACTCGTATAAGTTTGAGTCTTTTTCTGCAAATTCACTGTTTGCTTTAACTAGCATGCAAATTGCACTTGGACTGCAATCTTTTGTTTTAATTACCACGTTTTCTACAAACGCACGTAACCCACCAAGAACCGTATCAGCACTTGATAAAAACCCTTCTATTTGGGTTTTCATTTGTACGGTGTAATCTTTCAGCGATTCGCTGTATAGCCCTTCTTTAGAGCCAAACGCAGAGTAAATACTACCCGGGCGCATATTAACGGCTTCTTGTAGGTCACGCGTTGAGGTTGCATGAAACCCTTTTTGCCAAAATAGCTGACTAGCAACGCGAACTACATTCTCGCGTTCAAATTTAACCTTATTAGCCATATCATTCTCAATCAATTTGAACATTTGCTCAATTTTAACTTGAACAGTCGCTCAAAATCAAATACTATGTGTCTCGAAGTTACTTAAAACTATTAATTATTAGGAGCTAACCATGGCCGAATTTACTTTATACACTCAAGAAAACGCACCAGAAGAAGCAAAACCGTTACTAGCTGATTCAGTAGCAGCATTTGGTATGCTTCCTAACTTACATGCAGTAATGGCTGAAGCACCAACATTACTTAAAGGTTACCAAGTACTGCATGAGCTGTTTCAAAAAACATCGTTCAACGCAGAAGAGCTAACAGTAGTATGGCAGTCAATTAACGTTGAGCACGAATGCCACTACTGCGTACCTGCACACAGTGGTATTGCAGCTTCAATGAAAATTGACCAAGACATTGTTGATGCACTTGTAAACAAAACACCACTAGCTAACCCTAAGCTAGAAACTCTTCGTGAAACTACACTCGCAATGACACGTGAACGTGGCGTGATCAGCGATGAGCAAATCGAAAAGTTCTTTGCAGCAGGTTACGGCAAGCAACAACTACTTGAAATTATTGTTGGTTTGTCTCAAAAAGTAATGAGCAACTACACTAATCACCTTGCTGATACACCAGTAGACGCACCATTTAAAAAATACGTAAAATAAATACGATTTTATAAATGACAAAAGGCAGCCTAGGCTGCCTTTTTTGTATTTATAAATTGCGGCTATTTAAATTTAACCGCTTTTATACTGCGGGTATAAGTGCGGCTTTCAGGTTTAGTCCATTCACCTTTTTTTAGGTACGAGGTCGACACTTCAAACTTACCGTTTTGTAAGTTACTGGTCGATTTAACCTTTGTGATCCCATCTTTGCTGCCTGTTACATCTTCATAAGCGACAAATTGAGTAGGGCTTAATACCTTCATAATCCCTTTTGTATAAAATCCTGCGGTGGTGAAGTAGTAAAATACGAGTGACTGCTTTTTAGTATCGTAAAAAATCATCGACTCACCGCCATACTCACCTTCGTTAATTGAGTGCATAGTACGTATAGCTTTACCATTTAGCGCGCGTTCCCACTTACCTACATCTTGCACAGGTTTTGCGCCTTTAGGTACATTAAAGTCAGCTTGCCATGTTCCTAGGTAAGGTCTAAACACTTCCAGCTCTTTATCGAGATTGCTGGCAGTTTCACTAGCAAAACTACTAAATGTACATAAGCATAATACTAAGAATAGCGATTTAAAGTATGTCATAATTTGGCTCTTATTTTTATGATCGTAGTGCCCAGTATAGGTGATAATTAATTGATAAAGAAAATATTAATCACGTTCTCATTGCTTTATTTAGCTGCCATTTGGTTGGCTTACCCGCTGCAATACTTACCCGTTTATATACCAATATATGTACCAGGTTATGTAAGTGTATTAAGTGCTATAACGTTTTTAATGTATGCATGGGATAAGCGACAAGCTAAGCGCTCTTCACATACAAAAGTGAACCGTACACCAGAGCGCACGCTGCAGCTTCTTGCATTATTTGGGGGATGGCCGGGGGCATTGCTTGCTCAACAATTACTTCGTCATAAATCGCAAAAGCGACGCTTTATTATTGTATTGTGGTTATGTATTTTAGTTAATGTGGGTTTGGTAGGGGGCTTATTACACTTTCTGAAGGGGCTTTGAAAGCTATGCCTTTAAAACGTTATAAATATTTAAAGGCATAAATTTTAATTTTACTCGTTCGATTATTGAGATGCTTTATTTGTTGAAGCAGCTTTGTCTAGATCAACAGTTAAAATAGTTTTTTTATCAACAACAACCCATTTACGGTAAGTTAGGTAGCCAGGCTTGCTAACTTCAACATCGTACTTACCTTCTTTAAGTTCCATAGCAGCTTGGTATACAGGCGCAATATTCATAATACGTACGCGAGCATCATCAGGGCTGGTAATTACAGTCAATGAAATTGGTGCAATAGCTTCAATGACTTCTTCTTGTACTTGGACTGTTTCTTCTTTTGCAAGTTGTTCATTTTCATTTACTGAAGATGTAGTTGAACAACCACTTAATATTAGTAATGCTGCTAGGACGCTTATCTTTTTCATAGGTACTCCGTATACTTATTTAAATAGTATTAATTACAAAAGTCTTGGAGAAGTTTATACAAATTGATTGCTCAATCCGTCGTTCTTGACCTTCATTTATTAAAACAAAACGTTAAATTTTATCTTTGTATTCATTTGTATTCATTTGTAGTTATTTGGTTACGCTCGCCAAATAACATAGTCATTTAAAGCATTACGTTATCAAGAGATTGGGTAATAGCTTCACTTCTTTCTACTAGTTGCTCTGCTGTGCGGTACATTTTTCTTTTCATCAATGTATTAGCCATTGTGATGTAGCGTCTAGACAGTTCCTGTTTTAAGGTAACTAGCAAAGAGAAATCTTTAGGTAAAGACGCAGACTCTGCATTGACGAGCTCTTCAAAATCTAGTAAATCTTTATGCTCTTCAATCATTTCTAGTTTTTGTGTGTACCTATCAAATCGAGGGCTGTAAAAAACAATCGCATCGGTGGTAGGAAATTCAGCTTGTTCACCTAATTTAATTTTTTTCTGGTAAAGGGTTAGAGCATCTATCGCAGATTCTCTTTTTAATAAATTGGCAAACCCAAGCTCATTTTTTTGATTATCTGTAAAGATAGCTTTACCAACGTTTAATAAAGACTTTTGCGAGATAACATCATCTTCTTTAATTGCTTTGTCTAACGCTAGTTTGTAGTTATCAAAATGGGTTTCAGAAGGGCGATAAACGTATGTTCGATCAACCTCATTTAGATCATTAATTAATTGGGGGATACTATTGTTATCAAGCTCACTATAACGGGATTGATCTAATAATAAATCAATGCGAGAAGTGATATCAGAAATAATTGATTGTCTTTCTCTCAAAATACTTTCTAACTGTACTGATAATTTTTCAGAGTCGGGGTAATACTCTAAAGCCTTACTGTAAACATTAATTGTTTCATCAAAGTTCTTAAATTTATTAGCGCCATTGTTGAGTTGATTTGCTCTAATATCAAAACTTTGCAAAATATTAGCTTGATTAGTTCTTAGTAGGCCTTGTTTTAATACCTCATACTGAGGGGGAATTTCAGCTAGTTTATTTAAAATCTCAGGTCCATTCCAAGACATCCATGTTTCTACTTGTTGATTTATTGCATTAGCATTGTCTAACTGAGCTTCAATTTGTTTTAAATTTGCGGTGTTTGACAAATAATATTGCCCAGCAAAAAGAGCTAAAATTACGGTACTAGCGGCAAGTGCAATGGCAGGTTTAAAATCACTCTGAAGCTTATCTGAAATTGGCTTTAGTGAATCAGTTCTTTTAGCTGCTTCTAAGGAAACAGCTTTGTTTAAACTACCCCATAACCAAAAAGGACAGTTACTAGGGCGTTTTACAGAGGTATCTTTAGGTAGCTTATCGGCTGCTACGCGATTATACGGATGCTTACTACTTAATAACTCAAGTGCAATACATGCATACGAAAAAACGTCATCTTTAATAGATGCCGAGGCACCCTTAAGTTGTTCAGGGCTTGCGTAAGTTGGCGTATATCCACCAACAGTACCTAAACTTGATTCATTTTTAACAGCATACGCATCTTCAATCGTTTTATGTTTTGCAATACCAAAATCGAGAACTTTAAGGTTGCCGTTAGAATCAAAAATAATATTTGATGGCTTTAAATCATTATGGATAACGCCGCATGAATGGGCATAAATAAGTGCATCAGCAAGTTGATTGAGGATCACGCTCGCTTTTTTGAAGATCATTCCAGAGGGTTTATTTCGTTTTATGATTTGCTCGAGCGTTTCACCTTCGACTAATTCCATAGTAACGTAGTGTAAATCGTTATCTGAACTTGCAGAATATACCTTTACAATATTAGGATGAGATAGTTGCTGTGTTTTAGTTGTCTCGTCTTTTAAAAGTGAAATAGCTTCTTCAGAGTGTGAGAATTCTTCTAATAAAACTTTAAGAGCGACAAAAACTTCTGGGCGGCTAGCACTTTCTAAAAATAAATCACGGGCTCGATAGATGTAACACATCCCACCTTGACCAATTAGCTCTTCAACTAAGTAGCGATCAGATATTTTTTTACCTATTAGGTTTAGCTTATTTATTGCTTTTGGAGTGCGAAGGGTTGAGTCAAGCGAAGCTATCTGCGTTTTATCATTAGAACTGTTGACACCACTCATTATAAATCCTTTTATTGTGTATATTAAAATAATCGCAAAGGTGAATTTTTTTAATTTTTTATCAATTCTCCCTTTGATAAGCGGTGTATTTTTACAAAAATTAGCCACTTTAGCAATGTTTCTATAGCAGAACTTTCGAACAAAACCTTAAAAAGAAAAAGGTGTCAGGTTTAATCGTAATAAAAATGTTTAATTATCATTATTTTTAATGAAAATAGAATGCTACAGCAGTTATTTTATATCCACATAAAAAGCTTTAAATGAATAATTAACGTGGTAAAAGGATAAGTGAGGATTTTTTAAATGGGAACATACAAACTAAGTTTTGTTTAAGTTATTTTATTTGAATTTTACATTTTAGGTACAAACTTATATTTTTATATATTAATTTCAATGTTGACAATAGTTTCTCTTCTACTTTATCCTAATATAAATGTAGATTTATGGGACTAACTTATCAAATGGAACTGATACTAAACATCACTAGTTATCATAGACTCTCTCCAGAAATTGAAGCAACTAAAACAGTAACTGACTCTCTTATATTTGGTCGTTCGGAGGCATGTGAATGGCACTTTCCTGATCCTGAAAAAATCATTTCAAGTAAGCATGGGCGCGTAGTAAAAGAAGGCGATTCTTTTTATGTATACGATACATCGACTAACGGTATTTTTGTAAACTTTGGCGTATCTCCATTAGGCCAAGGAAATAAACAGCGTTTATCTGATAGTGATACGATAACTGTAGGTGATTTTCAGATTGAGGTGAAATTGGCTGGCAATGAAAATACGGCTGATGATTTCGATAACTTAAGCTCGATTGAAAACTTAAGTAAAAAGCCAAAAAATTCATATCAGGCGCCCGCTAAGCATTTTTCTGAACCCGAGCAGTATTTCAATGAATCGATAATGGATGAATCTATGCCTACTGTTTCAATGACTCAGGCTACAAGCAACAATATTGATAACCAAATACCTGAAAACTGGGATGAGCTTGCCCACTTAATGAACCCAGAAGCAATGACGGTTACTCAGCAAGCGCCCGCTGTTAGAAAAAGTGAACCTAAACAGCCAATTAAATCTAAAAGTTCAGATGATACCCCTGCTTTTGAAGCTCCTATTGCTAGGCCTCAAACACAAAAAGCAGCTCCACAAAAGCAGCCGACATTAGTTAAGAGCGATGCGGCTTTAGCAGATGCTTTTTTAAGCGGGTTGGGTGTGAAAACTGAATTACAAAATGCATTAAACACACCAGAGCTTTGGTTTGAAATGGGGCAGGGGTTGAATCTTTTGTTAACAGAGCTAATGGAGTCACTTCGTCAAAGAGCATTAGTAAAAAATCAGTTACGTTTAAACCAAACGATGTTTCAGACTCAGCAAAATAATCCAATAAAGTTTTCTGCTGATATTGATGATGTTATTCAGAATTTATTCATCAGAAATAGTGCAAGCTTCTTATCGTCTCAAGAATCAATAAAGGAAAGCTTTGTTGATACTCGCAGGCATGAACATGCTTTATTAGCAGGAGCTGACGGCGTATTGAAAGGGATGTTGGAGCAGGTTTCTCCTCAACATATAAATCAACAAATAAATGATAACTCTAACGTATTAAAAATCATTCCTGGTCAAACAGAATCTAAATGCTGGAAGCTATACCAGAATTTATATGATGAGCTATCTCATGATGTAAACACTAAGGGCGCAATGGCCTTGTCAGATGATTTTTTAAAAGCTTACAACGATAGAGTTCAAGAAACGTTCTAGAAAGGAAAGTAAATAATGTATAAGTTTAAGCTCTTTTTAATGAGTTTTAGTTTACTATTTTTAGCCATGGGTTGTACGACTGTTAACAGGTTTGTGCCTCCTTCGACAGATTTAAAAATTAACGTGTCTAAAAATGTAAATCCAGATACTTCAGATAGGCCTTCACCGGTAGTAATGAAAATTTTTGAACTGAGCTCAAGAACAATTTTTGATACCCAAGACTTTTTTAGTTTGTATGAAACACCTGAAAAGCTGTTAGGCCCAGACTTATTAAAAAAAGATGAATTAGAGTTACAGCCTAATTCTGTTCAAGAATATAAAATGAGCTTAAACCGCAACACTCGCTATGTTGGTGTTGTTGTCGCTTACAGAGATATTGATCAAGCAAGGTGGAGAGCTGTTATTGAAGTTGACCCTACCGGTTATGATGATATCGATGTAAATGTTGAAGCAATTGCTACATACATGAGAGAGCAATAAAAAAGGATTTGTAAAATGAGTGACAACACTCGTGTTGCCTGGACCGAAGGGATGTTCTTAAGGCCGCAACACTTTCAACAATCAGATAAGCATTTTTCGCATTTAATAAAGCAAATTTGTAATGGTAATTTAGCAGATCCTTGGGGAATACTAGATATTAGTATTGATACTCAGCTTTTAAGCTCAGGTCAATTTGCTATCGAGTCATTGTCTGCTATCACTCCAGATTTATTGCCGATTGATATGCCTCAATCAACATCTTTACCTGAACCTTTAGTGGTTGGTAAAGATGTTTACGATGAAATTATTTATTTAGCAATTCCAGCTTTAAAAGCCAGCGGTATTAATATTTCATCTACGGATGAAGATATTGTTACTCGTTATAAATTGAACGATTTATCTGTAAGCGATGACTCTTTTGGTGCACAAGCGCAAGAAATCATTCAAGTTGCTAAGGTCTTTAGTAAGCTTGTTTTGTCGTCGGACGATCATGCTGGGTATATATTATTACCATTAGCACGTATTGTTGAAGTAAGTAGCGAAGGCCAAATTAAACTAGATAGCAAGTATATTCCAGCATCATTAAAAGTTGGACAATGTAAACCATTACTTGGCTTGGTAAGAGAAATTGGCTCAATGATAAAGCAACGCTCTGAGAGTATTGCAGTTAGGCTCTGTCAAGGGTATGCAGGCAGTACATCAGTTGCTGACTTTATTATGCTGCAAACGCTTAATAAATACGATGCTGTTTTTGATAATTTATTATCTGTTAACAATCTTCACCCAAATATCCTTTATATGCGTTTAATTGAGCTCGCTGGTGAGCTATCTACTTTTAGCACTGTAAATAAAAGAGTACCTAAATTACCTAAGTACGATCATAAAAATTTAGGCCCTGTATTTAGTGAAGTAGTAAACTTCTTATATCAATCTCTAAGCCATGTAATAGAACAAACGGCTACAGAGATAAAACTAGAGCAAAGTAAATTTGGTATTTCGTTCGGTGCACTCAAAGATAAATCTATACTTAGTTCAGGGCAATTTATCTTAGCAATTAAGGCAAGTGTCCCACACGAAGAGCTGCGTAAAATATTACCTTCTCAGATTAAAATAGGTAGTGTTGAGACAATTCGAGACTTAGTAAATAACCAAATCCCAGGTATTACGATTAGTAATCTACCAACGGCTCCACGTCAGATCCCATATCATGCAGGCTTTCATTATTTTGAATTAAATAAGCATGGGGAACATTGGACAAAACTTCATTCAAGTGGTGGCATAGCTATTCACTTGTCAGGCAATTACCCAGAGTTACAACTAAGCCTGTGGGCAATAAGAACTTAACTTTTAAAAGGAAGAGTTTCAATGGACGAAACCATTATAAAACCACGTCCTGGTCGATTAGGGCGTGATGCCTCAAATAATACTCAGGTAGAGAATGATCCAGACAAAACAGTCATGTCTGTTGAACCTGCGGCAAGTAATATTCCAAGTAATGCAAAGGTTTCTATTTTTAGAAACCCATTGATGGAAGCAGCAACAGATTGTTTTTCTTTAGTAATATCAATAAGAAAATCAGTTGAAATGACTAACTTAGCGGCTTTGAAGCATCGTTGTGTTGAGGCAATTAAGCGTTTTGAGGTTGAAGTTCGTAATCAAAACCTATCAAAAGATGTAATCAAAAACTCTCGCTATTGTCTATGTGCAATCCTTGACGAATCAGTTTTAAACTCTAAGTGGAGCTCGATGGAGTGGGCCGATGAAAGTCTTCTTTCAACGTTTCATAAAGAGACTTTTGGTGGCGAGTATTTTTATACTTTACTAGATAACGCATTATCTCAACCAGAGCAACATAAAGCCTTTTTAGAATTACAATACCATTGTTTAAACTTAGGTTTTAAAGGTAAGTATAGGCTGGATACTGTAGGCGATAATAAAGTGGAAGAATATCGCTCACAAATATATCACTTACTAAACCAATTAGATGGCCCAATTAATAATAAGCTTTCACCTAACTGGAAACAAAGAGTAGCCGCAGGTGTAGAGCTAAGAAATCAAGTGCCTTTATGGGTTATCTTTTCAGTGTTGGGCTTGTTGTTACTAACCGTATATTTATTTATAAATATGAAGCTAAATGATGATGTTGCAGCCATTAATGACAAGCTTGCTATTATTCATCCTCTAGCTGAAGACCAAGCCATTGATAAAAAAGATCAGCAATTACTTGTATTAGAGCAGCTATTGCAAACTGAGATAAAAATGGGGATGGTCACGATAAAGAAAAACATCGACAGGGTAAGAATCTCTATTAATAGCGAGAGTCTTTTCAATCAAGGTGATTCTAAACTATTGCCTTCATTTCAGCCTATTTTAGAAAAGTTAGCGCTCAGTCTTGAAGGGACAAAAGGGCGTATTTTAATTACAGGTCATACAGACGATACACCTATTAGAACAGATCGATACCCTTCCAATTGGCACCTTTCTTTAGCGCGCGCAACGCAAGTTGCAAACTCTATGGCTAAAAGCACAAACCTTAGTGGTCGTTTATGGCCCGAAGGTAAAGGCGCAGCAGAGCCTATTGCCAGTAATTCAGATTCAGCTTCTCGGTCACTAAACCGACGAATTGAAATCGATTTATTATTTTAAGAGGCTGAAATGAGTTTTTCACAAAAAATAAAAAAAGTGACCTACGCACTTACATCTCGTACGGCAATGCTAGTTATTGGCTTTTTGGCTTTATCATTACTAATTTGGTTTGGTGGTCCATTAATAGCGATTGCTGAATATGTACCATTGCAAAGTATTTCTGCAAGATTATTTACCATTATATTGTTTTTATTGATTTTTTCTGTATCTAAAATTTATCGTCTTATGCAACAAAGCAAACGAGATGAAAAGATGGCTGATGAGTTAATCGATAGCAGTAGCGATAGCAATAGCTCTGAAGTAAATGAAGAAATAACTACGCTCAAAACACGAATGAATGAAGCAATCGAGCTTTTAAAAGACGTGAAGCTATTCAAGGGTAAAAGTATTTATCAATTACCTTGGTATATAATGATTGGCCCACCAGGAGCAGGTAAAACAACTGTTATCAATAACTCAGGACTTGATTATCCACTAAAAGATAAGCTTGGTGTTGATTTAGTACATGGCGTTGGCGGTACTCGTAATTGTGATTGGTGGTTCACTAATAAAGCTGTTCTTATTGATACTGCTGGGCGATACACCACGCAAAGTAGCCACGCTAAGCATGACTCTCGAGCATGGGAGGGTTTTTTAGGATTACTCCGTAAATATCGTCCTCTTAGACCTATTAATGGTGTAATGATCAGTATGGGTATTTCTGAGCTAATGAGCCAGACTAAAACTGAGAGAAACCTTCATGCTCGTGCTATTAAACAACGTCTACAAGAGTTGCAAAATCAATTAGGAATGACTTTTCCTGTTTATGTTATTTTTTCAAAAGTTGATTTGATTGAAGGTTTTAGAGAGTTCTTTGGGGAATTAACTGAGGAAGAGTGTGAGCAGGTCTGGGGTGTAACCTTTGAGCTGGATTTAGATAAAGACACGCAAGTAGAAGCTTTCAATAAGGAGTTTCATTCATTAATATCTAAGCTAACAGAAATGTTAAATCGTAGATTAATAAATGAAAGAAACGAAGAAATTCGCGCTAAAATATTTGAATTCCCAAGACAACTTCGAGTTTTACAAGGTGTAGGTGATGCATTTTTAAAAGAAATTTTTACACCAAATGCCTATGAAGAACTACCAATGTTCCGTGGCGTATATTTAACAAGTGCAACTCAAGAAGGCACACCAGCAAGCTTTCTAAATGAAGAGAATACAGGTAATTCAGGATACATTAACCAATCTAAAAGTTTTTTTATCAAGAATGTGTTGGAGGGGGTGGTATTCCCTGAGCAAAACTTAGCGAGTACGAATAAACATCACGATAAGCAAAATAAGTGGCTACGTGTGGGCAGTATATCGCTAGCGTGCGTTGCTTTATTAGGTTTTTCGACTTCGTGGTATTTCAGTTTTGCTTGGAATAGCGATTTAATATCAGCAACTGACGACGCTATTACTTCTTATCAAGAGCTTGATTCGGCATCATTTGATCGTAATAATTTACTCGTGCTAAACGATAGGCTAAAGGCTCTTAGAAATTTACCGGCGAGTAATCCTACACTTAGTGACTCTGAGGAGTCTCAATCTATAGGCTTTAACAAGCTAAATGAAATTAAAAAAGCGTCTACTCAGGCCTACGATCGTTCATTACAAACGTATTTAGAACCATTTATTGCCAGTACGCTAATTAAAGAAATGGAAGCTCACCCAGAGCACTTAAGCTATTTATATGAAACACTTAAATGTTATTTAATGCTATTCCAACCAGAGTACTTTGAAGGTGAGGATATTACTGTTTGGTTTAATGCTTATTTAGAACGAAATTTACCTGGCGATAAAAATATACAAACCCGAGTAGAGTTAATGGAGCATATTTCAACTGCACTTGAGAACGGTATTAGCCAAACTGAGGTTAATAATCAGGCCGTGCGTGTTGCAAGAGCTGAGTTAACTAAGCTACCTATTGCTGAAAGAGCATATCAACGTCTACAAGCTGATTTCCTAGATAGTAGCATTCCACCGTTTAGGTTGACTGATATTATTAGCTTTGAAAGTGCACAAAAGTTTACTTTTAGAAATAATGGTGAGCTAACAAGAAGTATTCCTGGGCTTTATACCTTTAATGGCTTTCACGGCATTTTTAATGTTGAGAAAAGTAAAATGCTTGGCAATCTGATGGCTAGTAGCTGGGTTTATGGTGAAGAAGCAACGGGTACATATGATATTTCTAAAGATGAAATTGAGAAGAAACTAGAGCAGCGCTATTTTCAAGATTACATTTATTTCTGGCAATCATTTATTGATGATTTGAGCTTGAATCAATACAGTTCTCCTGCTGAAGGAGTTAATATTACTGACGTTTTAGCGGGTTCAGAAGCACCAATTAAAAACATTATTACCGCAGTTCAAAAAAATGTTCAGTTAACTAAACTACCCGTTTCTGACAATCAAAAAGCAGCCGGCAAGGTTGTTGCTAATGCTGCCGAGATTGCGATGCAAACTAAGGCTAATCGTATTAAACGATTTTTACCTGACGAAGCGCCTAAGTTTGATATTAAATTACCAGGCCATCAGGTAGAAGAAGCGTTTGAAGAAGTAATAAAAATTGATGCTCAGCAATTAGATAATATCCAAAAAAATCTAAGAGAATTAAATGTTTACTTAACTAAACTTGATAGGGGCGATCAATTAAAATCCTCAATTAAAGACCAAATCAGTGGCAAAAGTAAGCCAAGCTTTATTCGTCAATTGGAGTTTCAAAGTCGCGATTTACCTTACCCGTTCAATAGCTGGCTGTTGGACATAAGTAGAGATACGAGCAATATAACCAAAAATAGTGCTAACAGACATTTAAACGAGATGTGGAAAAGCAAGGTTTTACGTGAGTATAACGCAGCTATTGTTGGTCGTTACCCATTCTCACCATACGCTGATAAAGAAGTGAATATGAAAGATTTCACGCGATTCTTTGGGCCAGATGGAACAATAGATAGCTTTTATACCAATTATATTGCACCAAGCGTAGATATGAGCTCTAGCCCATGGAAATTTGAAAAAGACATAGGGATAAGCCAAGACACATTAGCTATGTTTGAACTTGCAAATCAGATTCAGACTGTCTTTTTTGACGGCGGTAGCGCAACACCACGAATCGAATTTGGTCTCAAACCTTTAGAATTGGATCGTACAATTTCTAGTTTTATGCTTGAAATTGACGGACAATCAATGACTTACAGGCATGGTCCGCTAAGGGTTACAAATTTTGTATGGCCAGGTGCAAGTGGGCAGAGCAAAACACGAGTGGTGTTTACCCCACCAAGTGGCGGGCGTTCTATAAATACGACATATCAAGGTGAGTGGTCGTTGTACCGTATGTTAGATGAGCTAAGTGCTAAAAGAGCCAAAACACGTGAAGATTTAAAACTACATTTTTCACTCATGGGTAACAATGCGAAAGTTGAGTTATTACCTAAATCAATCAGACATCCATTTTGGAATAAAAGTGTAGAGAAGTTTTCATGTCCGACCCGATTATAAATATAGGCTATCTTGGCAAAGTCCCTAGTTTAGGTGACTTTGTTCAAGATAATGTATCGAAAGAGTTTTCTGAACACTGGGAGCAATGGCTGCAAGCAGCCATTGCTGTAAGCAAAGAGCAGCTCGGCGAAGTATGGCAAGACAATTATTTAACAGGCCCTGTATGGCACTTTGCTTTATCACCCAATATTGTGGGTGATAAAGGGGTTATGGGTACATTACTTCCGAGTATGGATGCGGTAGGCCGTCATTATCCCTTTACCGTGGCAAGTACTTTAGAATATGCACCTATCGATGTTTTAAACTCAGGTGTTTTCTCTTTAGAGTATGAAGATATTGTACTCAAAGTGCTTGATGGCTCAGTTGATTTATTTTCATGGCGCAAAGAAGTAGCAAAAACATTAAGCTGTATACCAGGAGTTAAAAAGCAGGTTAGCTTTTTAAATTCGGTTGATAAAAATAAGAGTGCAGAAGCATTTGAATTTTCTGGGGACGAGCTATCCGGTCAAGTTCTTCAAGAAGCTATGCATGCATTACTATATAAAAAGCATGGTGATTACAGCATTTGGTGGACCCATGGTTCTTGTAATATAAAGCCTATGGTACTTATTACTCCTGGTTTACCAGCCGTAAATCAAGTGGCAGCTATGCTAGATGGAAGGTGGAAACACTGGGAATGGAATTACACACAGGTAAAAAAATAGTGATTAGTAAGTTTAGTACAAGTTATGCAATTACCCATCGCGGCGCTGTTAGGCAACTTAACGAAGATGCACATGTAGAGATAAACAGCCACAATTTGTGGGTTGTTGCTGACGGTATGGGAGGACATGAGGCCGGAGAAGTTGCAAGCCAACTTGTTGTTGATGTAATAAGAGCAAAAGTTGAAGAGCTACCACTCGAAATGCTTGAAGTAGCACATATTGTAGGCGCCATTGAAGATGCTAATAAGCAATTAAATGAATACAGTGCTCAGTATCTTGGTAGTAAAACAGCTGGGAGTACGGTTACTGCATTATTCGTTAAAGATAATAAGTATCACGTACTGTGGGTTGGTGATAGCCGAGCTTATATGCTTCGAGGTGGGAAGCTTCAGCAAATCTCTAGAGATCATAGTCAGGTGAATGATCTAATTGATGAAGGTATCATTTCGGTAGAAGAAGCTAGGACTCACCCGTTATCAAATGTGATTACACGCGCTGTTGGAGTAACGACTGAAGTTGAGGTCGATATTATTCAAAACGAAGTGAGAAAAGGCGATATATTTTTGCTTTGTTCAGATGGTCTTACGGGGGAATTATCAGATGAAGATATATGCCTATCGTTAGAGCCTAGCAGTATTATTGATTCAGGAATGGCATTGATGCACTCATCTTTAGTCAGGGGAGCAAGAGATAATGTAACGTGTATTTTGATTAAATATGATGAGGATCGAGTTGGAGATAATTTAGAAACATTCAACATTCAAGATGAAGCTACAATACCTCTGTTTTCTAAATAGCCATATTACAATATGAATTTGATTTAGTTTATTATATTTTATTTTTTACTTTAGTTGTGTTTATTAACTAAAAAGTATAATAACATTTAATTATTTATATAAAGGCAATAATTAAGGTTTAAACTCAATTGTAACTAGGCTTGTAATTTATTATAAAAAATGTAATATAAAATGCGCCTCGTTTTACTGAGGTTTTATGGATAATTATTAGGACGACGGAATGTTTTTATTAGACGAATATATCTCCCCTATTTCGGATACTGAGTTTGCAGGAATTGATCCTCGCTCTGATGTGTCTCCTACGTCCACATATTACGCATTGAAAGATTTAAGGAATCAATTAAGAGCGGCAGAAAGAAATGCTTTAGTTGATGAGCAAGGTATAGCCTCTTTATCACGTGACTGGTTACCTTTGCTTGAGCAATGCAGTAAGGCAATTAAAACCGAAAGTAAAGATATTGAATATATAGCTTGGCTCATAGAGGCCCTGTGTCGTATTCACGGGTTTAAAGGTCTAGCGTTTGGTTTTAATGTAGCTCATAGTTTAATTGAAAATCATTTTGAATCACTTTATCCAACGTTAGATGACGATGATGAAATTTCAGATAAAGTATCTGCACTAGCCGGTTTAAATGGTGCTGCTGGTGAAGGTACTTTAATTATACCTATAAAGAGTATTTATCTTACAGATAGCGTAAGTATCGACTCTTTCTCTTTTTGGGAATATCAACAAGGTTATGACATATCACGCTTAAGTGACGATAAACGAGCAAAGAAAATTACTCAAGGCTCAGTTGATTTTGAAATAATTGAAAAGAGTGCGGCAGAGACAAGCACCGAATTTTTTGTTTCACTTAAACGAGATATAGAAAAAACAATTGAACAGTTTTCAATACTCAGTGACGTAATGGATAAAGCAACGGGGCAACCCCAACCAACGTCGAGTATTAAGCAAGCGCTTGAAGTCAGCTTGGCTGCTGTGAATCATGTTGCAGCAGATAAGCTTGAAGCGGCTGAGAAAGCGCTCGCTGAAAATAAGAAAGAAGAAGAAATTGAATTGAAATATGATGACGTTGAATCGACAGCAACAGTGGTTGAAAAAGCGAATCATCACGAGATAAATTCAAGAGAGAATGCGATAAATAAATTGAAAGAGATTGCTCTATTTTTTAGAAATACAGAGCCTCACTCACCAATGTCGTACACCATAGAACAAGTAATTCGATGGAGCGAATTATCGCTGCCTGAATTATTAAACGAATTAATTACAGATAGTGATGCTAGGACTGGGTACTTTAAGTTGTCTGGCATTAAAATCAGCGAAACTGAAACATAGGTAAAAGGAGTTCTCAATGAGTATCCATGATAAATTAAAACGAGTTCGTAAACCGAGAGTACACATCACTTATGATGTAGAAACGGAAGGCGCAGAGGTAAAGAAAGAATTACCATTTGTTGTTGGTGTAATGGGAGATTTCTCAGGAGATAATACCGATGCTTTGAAGCCTCTTAAAGACAGACGATTTATACAAATAGATCGCGACAGTTTTAATGACGTTTTAAAGCGTATGAGCCCATCTCTTAGCTGGAAGGTAGAAAATACGTTAACGGATGATGGCTCTGAATTTCAAGTCGACCTTAGTTTTAAATCGATAGAAGACTTTGAGCCAGCTGCCGTTGTGAATCAAGTAGAGCCATTACGTAAGCTAATGGAAACAAGAAATAAACTACGTGATTTAATGACTAAAATAGATCGTTCAGAAGAGCTAGAAAACGTATTAGAAGAAGTACTAAGTAATACGGCTAGCTTAGACTCTATAGCGAAAGATTTAAAATTAGAGGAGACTGAAAAATGAGTACTGAACAATTAGGTACAGAACTTGAGTCTACTTCTGAAGTAAGTTCTTCACTTTTAGAACAAGCTATCGGCGCAACTAAACAAACAGATGCAAGCCGCGCTGAAGAGTTACTTAAAACACTAACAGAAGAAGCATTAAAAGGTACTGTTCAGTGGAATAAAAACATGACAGTGACGTTTAATGAAGCTATCCAGTTAATCGATCAAAAAATATCGAAACAGCTTAGTGTTGTTATGCACAGTGAAGAATTTCAGAAGCTTGAAGGTTCATGGCGTGGTTTACACCATCTTGTAATGAATTCTGAAACTAGCGGCACTCTTAAAATTCGTGTTTTGAACATGAAAAAGAAAGAGCTCCATAAAGATTTAAGTAAAGCGGTTGAATTTGATCAAAGCCAGACTTTTAAGAAAATATATGAGTCTGAATTTGGAACGCCTGGTGGCGAACCATACGGAACTATTGTAGGTGACTTTGAGTTTACTAACCATCCAGAAGATGTTGAAACGCTTGGCTTAATGTCTAATGTTGCCGCAGCTGGCTTCTGCCCATTTATTGCTGCATCATCACCTTCGTTGTTTGGTTTTGATAACTGGGAGGAGCTAACAAAACCTCGCGATTTAGAAAAAGTTTTTGAATCGCTAGAATATACAAAATGGCGTTCATTTAGAGATAGCGATGATTCACGCTTTGTATCATTAACTATGCCTCGCTTCTTATCTCGACTACCATATGGTGCAGCGTCTAAACCAGTAGAAGAGTTTAACTACGAAGAGTTTGAAGTTGAGCCTAAAGCGGGTCGTTCAGTTAGTACTGAAAATAAAGACTACTGCTGGAGTAATGCAGCCTATGCTATGGCTACTAATATGACAAAAGCCTTTGCTCAATACGGTTTTTGTACTGCTATTCGAGGTGCTGAAGGTGGCGGTAAAGTAGAAGGCCTTCCAACGCATATATTTACAAGTGATGATGGTGATCCTGATTTAAAATGCCCTACTGAAATCGGTATTACAGACCGTCGTGAAGCGGAGCTGAGCAAATTAGGTTTCTTACCACTTTGTCACTATAAAAACACGGATTACGCTGTTTTCTTTGGCGGACAAAGTTGCCAAAAGCCAAAGATATACTCTACGCCAGATGCAACTGCAAATGCCGCTATTTCTGCTCGTCTTCCTTATTTAATGGCAACATCTCGTTTTGCCCATTATCTTAAAGTTATGGCGCGCGATAAAATAGGCAGCTTTATGGAAGCTGAGGACGTTGAATCTTGGTTAAACCGTTGGATCCTGTCATATGTGAATGCAACAGAGGGTGGTGGTCAAGATATTAGAGCACGCTACCCATTAGCAGATGCAAAAGTATCTGTTAAAGAAATCCCAGGCCAGCCAGGTGCTTATAATGCGGTTGCTTGGTTAAAGCCATGGTTACAAATGGAAGAGCTTACTTCTTCTTTACGCCTTGTTGCTAAAATACCTGAGATTGGTTAATAAACTAATCTCAAGCGTTAAGGATAATGCAGTAGAATGAATCACGAAGAGTTTTCATTTATAAATCAAGATATTGCTTTTCAACAAAAAGCACAGTCTCGAATAAGTGATAATGATGCTTTGCTTGATAGATTTTTGAACGAAAAAAATCTAGATAAAGCATTATTATTATGGCTTGAAGGCTCTTCTGATTCACCTATTTCATGGAATAAGGAATCTATAGGTCCCTACCTACAACGTATAATAGTTGAGTTAGATCAACAAATATCTAATCAATTAAACACGATTATCCACGCAAAAAAATTTCAAAAGTTAGAAGCCAGCTGGCGTAATTTATGGTGGCTTTTGCTGCAAAGTGAGCAGTACGACAAAGAAAATAAAGTAAAAGTAAAATTATTAAATTGCGACTGGGTAACATTATCAAAAGACGTAAATAAAGCGATTGATTTTGACCAAAGTTTGTTTTTTCAATTACTTTATCAAAGCGAATTTGATAGTGCTGGAGGAGAACCTTTTGGGGTTGTTATTGGCGATTATGAAATAACCAATAGTTGTTCTGAAGGCACAACTCATAACGATATCGATACCATTAAAGAAATTTCAAGAACTGCGGCTGCTGCTTTTTCTCCCTTTATCTGCTCTGCTTCAGCTAATCTGTTTGGCGCTGATAGCTTTTCAGATTTAGGTTACTATTCAAGCCTTTTTGATCATTTTGAGCAGCCAGAATACGTAAAATGGCAAAGTTTTAGAAAAATGGAAGAGTCTCGATTTGTTGGATTCACATTACCGCATGTATTGGTAAGACCCCCTTACAGCAATGATGGGAAACGCCATCAAGATTTCTATTTTAAAGAACAAACAACGAACCCTGAGACTGATATGCTTTGGGGAAACGCTGCTTATCAGTTTGTATCAACAATAATAAGAGCATATTGTGAAAGTGGTTGGTTTGGTCATATTCGTGGTATAGAACCAGGGAAAGTTTCTAAGGGGTTAGTCACCGGGCTTGCTCGAGATAGTTTCGCTAATGATACCTATCAGAAAGAGGCAAAACCGCCTTTAGATTTACTGGTAACCAGTAAATTAGAAAAGCAATTTTCTGAGCTTGGGTTTATTCCAGCATCGTCTGTAACAAATACTGAGCATATTGTTTTTTATAGTAATGCATCGGTTCAAAAAACAATAAACTACGATTCAAATGCTGCGAATATAAATGCGCGTTTATCATCGATGCTGCAGTATATTTTATGTGTTTCTCGATTTGCGCATTATTTAAAACTATTAGCACGTGACAGAGTTGGTTCTTATAGTACAGCTCAAGCTTGTGAACGTGATTTACAAGCTTGGATAAATAACTATACTACGGCGTCGGATTCCGCTTCTGAGCATATTAGAAGCAAGTACCCATTGAGTAATGCTAGAATAAAAGTTAGTGAAAACAAAGCTAATCCTGGTCACTACTTTTCTGTCTTGCAGTTACAGCCACATTTTCAATTAGATCAAATGGTCTCTAGTATTAAATTAATTACAGAGCTCAGTCCTCATCATAAAATAAAGGAATAGTCATGAAAAAAATACATAGTTTAATTCGCGAGGGTAAACTTACTGATGCATTATCTTGGTGCGCAACACAATTAAAAGATGAGCCTTTAAACTTTGATATAAGAAGTATTTATGCTGAGTTACTTTGCATCAATGGCGAGCTGGAAAAAGCGGATAAGCAATTAGACTTTATGGTTCAGAAAAACCCAGAGTTTGCGGTGGGTGCAGTTAACCTTCGCCACTTAATTAGAGCACAGCAATCAAGAGTTGATTTTTATCAAGGTAAAGGCATCCCTAAGTTATTTCATGAAGCGGATGAGCTTGATACTTTATTTTTAAAAATGCATATGGCTTTACTCGAAGGTGAGATTGATGAAGCAGGTAAATTAGCAAAAGAAATGGAATTGCTAAGAATTGAAACGTCTCAAGATAGCGACTTTATAGTGAGAGATCTTGATGACAGCCTAGCACCATATCTAGAAGTTTTAGGCACTAATGGTGAGTTTTATTTAGCAAACTTCAATGAGATAGAAACATTAAAAGTAGAGCCAAACGCATCGCTACTAGAAAGTATCTGGCTAAGAGTTGAAATTACTATTAAAAATGACGGCCCATCAGGTACTGCACATTTACCACTTGTATACGCAAATGCAGATACAGAATTAGAAAAGCTAGGACAGGTTTCTGATTGGGTAGATCTCAAAGAAGAATTCACTATAGGTAAAGGGATGAAAATGCTATTTGTTAACGACGAAGCGATTACTATCCCAAATTTAAAAATAAACGTGTTCGAAAGCGTTTAAACCATTTAAACCATTATGATTGAACATAAGCAGCAGCTTCAAGCATCTATTATCGATAGACTTATCGACGATGAGCCAGACTTTCAAGATGCGCCTTCTCGTACAGAAGGTATTACTATTAGTGAGCTAAGAAACAATGTACGAAGGGATATAGAAGCGTTGCTTAATGCAAGGATTCAATGGCATACCTGGCCATCGCAATATAATGAGTTAGCAACATCTTGCTTGTCATACGGTCTGCCAGATTTTTCAAGTATGTCCGTAAGCTCTCACGAAGGGCGAACATTATTGTGTGAAACCGTTAGGGACACCATTTTAAAATTTGAGCCGCGATTTCTTGAAGTTGAGGTGTTTACAGATGAAGAAGTACCTGTAAACAGAGTGCTCAATTTACGTATAAATGCGCTCTTGTATGCGGACCCTGAACCTGAATTTATCAGTTTTGACTCTGAGGTTGAGCCTGTTAACTTAGGTATGAAGATTATTGAGGCATCTTTATGAACGATGAATTATTGAAATATTACAATCGTGAATTAGCATTTGTGCGTCATTTAGGTAAAGACTTTGCCGATAAATATCCAAAAGTAGCTGGGCGTTTAAAGCTTAGTGAAGATCACATTGAAGACCCTCATGTATCAAGGTTAATTGAATCATTTGCCTTTTTAACAGCTAATATCAGGCAAAAATTAGATGACAGCTTTCCTGAATTAACAGATGCTTTATTAGGGCAAATGTTTCCTGATTACCAAGCGCCGATCCCTTCAATGTCGATAGTAAAGTTGGAAGCAGAAAATTTATCGACAACAGGTATAATCATTCCAAAAGCGAGTGAAGTAGAAACTAATGTAGAGTCGATGAAACAATGTAAATTTCAGACTTGCTACGAAACGTATTTATGGCCCGTAGAAATTACAAATGCTCAGTTTGATAACAGCCCATTTATTGCACCTAAACCACGTTGGCATGAAAAAGCGAAATCTATATTTAAGTTAGAATTAACAGGTGAGTACGAAGGTGTATCGCTTGCTGAAACGGGGCTCGAAAAACTAAGAATATTTATAAATGGGCAATGGCATCATACTCTAAAAGTGTATGAGTTATTGTTTAAGCATTGTATAGGCATTGCTTTTGATAATGGTGAAGAGGGAATTAAATATTTATCCAAGAGTCAGCTAAAGGCCGTTGGATTCAATTCAAATGAAGCTGTTGTCCCATACTCTCAGCGCTCGTCTGCAGGCTATCGTTTATTAGTTGAAAACTTTACTTTTCCAGAGAAATTTAGATTTTTTGAATTAGAGGGAATAAAGTCATCTCTTCCAAAAAAATCTAATCAGTGTAATGTTTATTTTTATCTTGATACAGAGTCAGTAGAGCTTGAAAAGCAAGTTGATAAAGATATGTTTTTGCTTGGTTGCACACCAATCATTAACTTATTTGAACAAGAGCTGGAGCCAATACGACCTGAAATAAGTGAGTATGAATATAAATTAACACCCCGTTATATGGATTCAGAGATATCAGAAGTAATTGGCCTCACTGAAGTGATTGCTTTTGATCATAAAGGTAATAAGCAGGTAGTGTCTCCTTTTTATGGGCAAACACACCCTAAGTATCATGGTCATGCTGATTTATTTTGGCATATACGTAGAGAAACGGCCTCATGGGCAGGTGGCTATGTTGAATCCGGAACCGAAACATTTTTGTCGCTAGTCGATGCTACATTCGAAAATACCGCAATGGAGTATGGTGAAGGGAATACTGTTTTAACAGTACGTGCAAATTGTAGTAATCGTAACTTACCTGCAAGTATGCCTTTTGGTGATGATGAGCTGGGCTTATCGATCCCCGAGCGTGGCGATGTTATTAAAAAGATTCGCTGCTTGATCCCTTTTACTCACGCTGTTCGACCTATTTTGGCGGATGCGACGAGATGGCAGTTAGTAAATCATCTAACGCTTGATACGTTTAGTGGTGATGATGCATGCAGTAAGCTCAAAGAGGTATTGCGACTTTATGATTTTAGGGCCTCACCGCAAACGAAAGGCATGATTGATAATATTTATAGAGTGTTAATTTCGCCTTCAACAGCAAGGGTTGTGCAAAGTGGTAGAGTGAGCTTTGCTACAGGAAGTGATATTGAGATTACCTTTGCAAATGATGACTTTTCTGGCAGTGGTATGTTTTTCTTTGCGTCTATATTGGATCATTTTTTCGCACAATTCTCCGCTATAAATAGTTTTACGCGGGTTAGTCTTCGCTTAAAAGAACAAGAGCAAATTTATTATCAATGGCCGGCGAGAGTGGGTGATAGTCCTCTTTTATGATTAAACATATTATTTCTCAAGCATCGCAGATCGACTTTTATAAAGCGGTTTTCATTATTGAAAACCAGCTTAAAAAACAGGGTTTAGAGCACCGCCATGTTGGTTACGATAGTAGCCCCAAACAAGAGTTAATTAAATTCACATCAACTCAAAAGTTTGGTTATCCAGGTAATGCAATTACTAAATTAGAAGAAACCAGCTATGAAGATGGTTTACATAAAGTCACGATGCAGGTTTCTTTTATGGGGCTAACGGGTTGTTCAGGCGCTTTACCGCAGTTTTATAGCGAACTGGTTATGCAGCGTTTGAGATACAAAGACACGACCATGCGTGATTTTTATGACATGTTTAATCATCGTCTAATTTCATTATATTACAGGGCGTGGAAAAAATATAAACCAGCGCTTAATCATATTAACAAAGATAAAAATAAAGACTCTTATACACAAATTTTAGGCTTGTTAAGTGGAGGTTATAATGAGCACCAGCTTCATTTTTCTGGTTTATATAGTCGAAAAATTAGAAACGCCTCTGATCTAAAAAACATTTTAACCTCTTATTTAGAGTGTAACGTTCAGATTAAGCAAATGGTTGGGCAGTGGCATAAGTTGCGATTACAAGAACAAACATGCTTAGCCAGCCAAGTACTCTATGAAGGGCAACATGCTCGTTTGGGCGTTGATACCGTTATTGGTAAGCAAGTGTGGGATATATCATCAAATATAGAAGTTCATATTTCTTGCGATGATCCACTTAAAACTAAATTACTGCTACCCAGCGGTAGTTTGTTTAAATTGACCAATAAAATAATAAAAGATTATGTGGGAAATACAGTTCAGTTTCGTTTAGTAATTGAAGCTAACTTCCAAGATTTAGAGGCAACAAAACTGTCGAATAATGATTATCAACTTGGTGCAAATAGTTTTTTGAGTGCACGTAAAAACAAGTTAACAACACACCCTACTAAGTTATCGTTTAAAGGATAATTAAAATTAAAAGGAACAGCGTATGTCTTCGATGACACTGAATAAGCTAGTTGAGAAATTAAGTCCTGATTGTAGAAAAAGTCTAGAAGCGGCTGTTTCTATTTGTAATAGTCGCAGTCATTTTACTGTCGAGTTGGAGCACTGGTTACTAGCCATGATTGAGCAAAAGCTAGATGACGTTAGGCTCATATTTGGATCATTTGATATCGATATTGATAAGGTTCAACAAGATTTGAACCAGTCATTAGAGTCTTTGAAAACTGGCAGTGAATCATCGCCTAGCCTATCGGTTCATGTTACTAGTTTATTAAAACAATCTTGGCTAAGTACCAGTATAGAGTTTACCGATAACCAAATTCGTAGTGCTTATGTTATTTATACGTTAACAAAAGACGATACGCTTTCAAGCTTAGTAACTCGTTGTAGCAAGCTGTTTAATAAAATTGAACCTGGTCAGCTTTTACATGCGTGGCCAGAAATAGTTGCGCAGTCAGAAGAGCGTAATCAGTCTGTACAAAGTGCAACAACACAGACTAATTTAAATTCTAAAACCCCGAGTCTTGATCAATTTACCGTAGATTTAACTGCGCAAGCACTTGAAGGTAAAATTGACCCTATTATAGGACGCGACTTCGAAATTCGTCAAATGGTTGACATTTTAACTAGACGTCGTCAAAACAACCCAATACTTACCGGTGAAGCAGGGGTTGGTAAAACAGCGGTGGTTGAAGGTCTTGCACTTAGAATTGCACAAAAAGATGTTCCAGCTGTATTGCAAAATGTAAAAATTCATAGTTTAGATTTGGCTTTACTACAAGCGGGAGCAGGGATGAAAGGCGAATTTGAGAACCGTCTAAAATCTTTAATCAATGAAGTGAAAAATGCAATTAACCCGGTAATTCTATTTATTGACGAAGCACATACTATGATTGGTAGTGGTGGAGCTGCAGGGCAAAACGACGCAGCTAACTTATTAAAGCCTGCATTAGCGCGAGGCGAACTGCGCACAATTGCAGCGACGACATGGGCGGAATACAAAAAGTTTTTCGAAAAAGACGCAGCACTTACACGCCGTTTCCAAGTGGTCAAGGTTGAAGAGCCAACACCAGAGAAAGCAGTGGCTATGCTACGTGGATTAGTGCCGGTGATGGAGCGTCATCATAAGGTATTTATTTCTGAGCAAGCACTAGAGAGCGCGGTGCATTTGTCTCATCGCTACATAACAGCAAGGCAATTACCCGATAAAGCGGTTGCATTACTTGATACGGCTTGCGCACGTGTTGCGATGAGCCAAGCATCTACACCAAGTACAATTGAACAGTTTGTAAATAGATTGAGTGAAATAGAAACGCAAGTATTGATGCTAAATCGAGAGCAAAAAACAGGTTTAGATCATTCACAACAACTAAACACCTTAAAAGCAGAATTGGTAGATATAGAAACCCAGCTTTTACCACTTAATGAACAATTTAAAGTAGAAAAAGAAATTGTTATTGAGCTTAATGAAGCCCTTCAATCAATTAATGCTGAAGATGATAGCTCAACAAATGAAATGCTTGATAAGTTAAAAGAAAGTAAGCAAAAGCTTGCCTCATTTGAACACAATATGGTGCATTGGCAGGTTGACGAAGAGTTAATTGCACAGGTTATTTCTGACTGGACAGGTATTCCCGTTGGTAAAATGCATGAAGATGAAATTCACGGTATTTTAAATCTAGCAAATCAAATGCAGCAGCGTGTGGTGGGGCAAGATCATGCATTGGACTTAATTGCTAAGGTTGTACAAACATCCCGTGCTCACTTAGCTGATGAAAGCCGTCCAAACGGTATATTTATGCTCGCCGGGCCTAGTGGTGTTGGTAAAACTGAGACAGCTCTTTCATTGGCTCAAGAAGTTTACGGCAGTGAGGAAAACGTCACTATAATTAATATGTCGGAGTTTAAAGAAGAGCACAAAGTCTCTTTATTACTTGGTTCACCTCCAGGTTATGTAGGTTATGGCGAAGGAGGAATTTTAACCGAAGCCGTAAGAAGAAAACCTTATAGTGTAGTATTGCTAGATGAAATGGAAAAAGCACATCCAGGTGTTCAGGATATTTTTTATCAAGTATTTGATAAAGGTACAATTAAAGACGGTGAAGGACGAGACATCGACTTTAAAAATACAATAATTATCATGACTTCAAACGTGGGTACCGATACCACTATGAGTTTATTTGAAGATGAAGAAAGTCAGCCAAGTATTAAAGGTTTATTAAAAGCCTTACAAGATGATTTACTAGCTTCATTTAAGCCCGCATTTTTAGGAAGAATAAACGTCATACCGTATATTCCGTTAAGTGATGATATTTTAACTAAAATTGCTGCTCTTCAAATAAATAAAATAATTAAGCGTGTTAAAAAGCATTATAATACTGAGTTAATTTATAATAATGATGTGATTGAGTATATTATTTCTAATTGTCAAAATGCAGGCTCAGGAGCACGTAATATTCACACTATCTTGCAAAATAGAGTGTTGCCATTATTATCTGAAACTTTACTTTCTAGTATGATTGAAAGCAAAAAAATTAGTAATATAACCTTGATGGTTAAAGATAATGAATTTAAACTTGAGCTTAATTAAAGTTAATTTGAAATAACTTGTTATTAAGGTTGTTTCTTTAGTGTTAGAACATTATAATTTTAGCGTCTAATATAAATAAATGGAATTTTTGAGACATTGTCTTCATCTAAGGAAAGGAATTAGAAGGCCTTTTCATTGCTGTATTAAAGATAATGGTTTCAAAGGAGTTTTGGTATAAACCAAAGTAAAAAATCCAGTGTTAATGGATAAATTGTTTAATAAAAAGGAGCATTATCGAATGCAAGCAAATACATATTTAAAGTACGGTTCAATCAAAGGCGAAACTACAGCTGAGTCTTTCAAAGATTTAATTACAGTTTTATCATTAGATTGGAACGTAAGCCGTGAAATTAGCTCTGCCACTGGTACAGCTATGGATCGTGAATCTAGCTCTACTCGTTTAGGCGACGTAACAATTACTAAACTTCAAGATAAAGCATCTCCGGATCTTTTCAAAGAAGCGACTATTGGTAAAGGTTTACCAGCTATTTTCCATATCACTAAACAAGGTGATAAAGTAGAAGAAATCATGAAAATCGAACTAACAGATGCGATGATTTCTAGCTACTCGGTATCAGTACAAAACGATCGTCCAATTGAAACTATCACTATCAGCTACACAGAAATGATGATGACAGTGACACCTACAGACGACCAAAATAACATTACTGCGCCACTAGTATATGGTTACAGCGGTGTTAAAGGTCAACAAATGTAATATTTGTTGTCTAATAATGGCTCTGGGCTTTGCTCAGAGCTTTTTTTGATCTCTAGGATGGGAAAAGCAAGGAATGCAAAAAGCAACACAAGACAAAAACGTAATTCAAATTAGCACCCCTGCTGGTAAAGATGCCCTTTATTTAACTCGTTTTGTTGCCCAAGAAGCAATGTCAGATTTATTTGTAATGTCTGCAAATATGTACACTATTGGGAAACAAATAGCACACGAAGATTTAGTGGGTAAACCTGTATCTATTAAAGTAAGAAATGCAGAAGGCGGTGGTGAACGTTATTACCACGGTATAGTTAGTCACCTTGTTTCTAATGGTAGTCGTACCGCCGACGTGGATGAGCAAAAAAATTACATAGACTACCAAGCAACCATAGTCCCTTTTGCTGCGTCAATGCGTAATCGTAAAAATAGTCGCATATTCCAAAAGAAAACAATTAAAGACATTTTTGCCGATTTATTTGGTCAGCATAATGTCGCTTTTTCAGACAAAACTAGCAAAACCTATCCTAAGTACGAATACTGTGTTCAATACCAAGAATCTGATTTTGATTTTATTCAACGCTTACTTCAGCAAGAAGGTATTTTTTACTTTTTTGACCACACAAAAAGTAACCATACATTAGTTTTAGCCGATGATATTACAGCTTACGAAGTATGTGGCGAGGCAAAAGTAGTTTATTCAACAGGTCATCTTAGTGAATCGCATGTATCACGCTGGCAAGGTGGTTTGAGCATAGCGCCAGGCAGCTTTAAGCGTGTGGGTTATGACTTTAAACAGCCATCAAGATACCCCGACGGAGAGCAAGCAAACCCTGAATTACCAACTCAATCAGTATCTGAAATATTTGAATACACTGGTGAATCTGAATGCCACCCTCGTGCAGCAAGTATGGCGTCGGTACAATTGGAGTCACTACAAAGAGACATGAAATTATCGAGTGGTAAAAGCGATTGTCGTTCATTTACCGTTGGTAAATTATTTGCTTTTAAAAAGCATGAAGACCCAAGACTTGAAGGTAAAACATTTGTTATTACGTCAATGATGACATCAATAACAGTACCAAACCAGTCAGGTGCTCAGCAAGGCTCCGCAGAAGAAGTTTACTCCAATCACTTTGAGTGTGTACCAAAAGAAATTCCTTACAGAGCACAAATTAATAAGAAAAAGCCTGTAATAAATGGGGTGCAAACTGCAATAGTGACTGGCGACAGCGCCGATGAAATAATGATTGACCAATTTGGTCGCGTAAAAGTACAGTTTGATTGGGATCGAGAAGGTAAAAAAGATTCAAAGAGTTCGTGTTGGATTCGGGTATCACAAAACTGGGCCGGGAAAAAATGGGGCGCATTTTTCTTCCCTCGAGTAGGGCAAGAAGTATTAGTCGATTTTATAAATGGAGACCCAGATCAGCCTATTATTAGTGGTGCAATTTATAACGCTGATTTAATGCCTCCGTATGCATTACCCGCTGAAAAAACACAAAGCGGTATTAAAACACGTTCTACAAAAGAAGGTGGTGCAGATAACTTTAATGAACTTCGGTTTGAGGACAAAAAAGGCAGTGAGCTTGTATATATACAAGCCGAAAAAGATAAACAGCTTTATGTAAAAAATGATCAAAATGATAAAACCGATCACGATCATAACATTGAAATAGGTAATGACCGTAAAGCAGAGATTGCTAATAACGATAGTTTAAAAGTAGCTAAAAACCGTATTGCTGATATTGGTGAAAACGACACGTTAAAAGTGGGTAAAACATTAAATATAGAAGCAGGCGATGAAATTGTTATTAAAACCGGCTCAGCCCAAATAAAAATGAGCAGTAGCGGTAATATTACTATCGAAGGCACTAATATAGATATTAAAGGCAGTAATATAAAAGTGGATGGCAGTGCTATTACTTTATCTGCTGGTGTAATTAAATTAAATTAGTGTGATTATGGAAATAATAAATAGTTTTCAAAGTGGTATTAGAAATGGCATAAATAACAACGGACACGTTGTATACTGCCGTTATGGCTTGCCTCACTTAATATGTTTACCAATTAATAAACCGAATGATCCATTGCTAAATCCTACATTAAGTCATTTGAAAGCAATGGACGGCTATTACGCTCAACAGTTTTTTATATACTTGCATACATCATTAAACAGTGAAGATGTTGCTTCAGTATTATATCAATATGCCGTGCAAAGTATGGTAGCACTATCAGACTATACTAAGAGTGAGTTAATTGAAGAGTTATCGCTTTTAGTTAGCCAAAATAAATTATTAATCATCCCGTTATACGAATAGCATTAATTAAACATCATTAGACAAGGAGTCTAAATGGGTAAGCCCGCAGCTACAATTGGTCACATGCATGTGTGCCCTAAAACAACAGGTACTGTTCCTCATGTTGGCGGCCCTATTGTTTTAGGCTCGACTAATGTTTTAATAGGAAGTATGCCAGCAGCGCGTAAAGGCGATATGATGGTATGTATTGGGCCTCCAGACAGTATTAAAACAGGTTCTGGCTCAGTCAAAATTAATGGTAAACCTGCAGCAAGAATGGGAGATGATAGCTCTCATGGTGGAAAAATTGTTGTCGGCAATCCCACCGTTTTGATCGGTGGCTAATTTTGCTCCTTAATTATGTAAGTAACCACCAATCTCAGTTACTAGCTATTAGTAATGCGCAGCTGTGTCCGTTTACTTCTGTAGGGTATGTTAAATCGTTAAAAAAAAGGTTGTTAGAATCCTCGTGGTTAAAAGCTAAACGCAATAATTTAAGCCGTGAATTTATAATACCGACTTTAGAGCAGCTTATTGATTTTGTTCAAGACGGCTACAGTGAAAATGTTATTGCCCAAGGGTGTGTTGAAATAATGACAAACCTTCCTCAAAATGCAAACCTCAATTTTATTAATAACTTACTTGATGAACCGAAATTAAACGTATTAGCAAAATCTATCATATGTAAGGTTTTACTTCAGCAACATAGCCTTAATTTTATACCTCTAATTGATATAACTATTTTATTTTTAGCGCATACCCCAAAAGCTAAAGTATCAAAACAGACGCTCGACTCTGTAAAGAGTATTTTTGTTGTAACAAGCGAATCTGATACAAAAAAACTAATCGGTATTTTTGATAATCTAAACCAATGTGAACTCGTTAATTCACCGTTAATGTCACTTTTTTTACTATCCCTAAGTTCAGAGCAAGTAAACGCCGTTAGTAATCATGCAAGTAATGCATTATCTTTAGATGGTACTTTACAAGTGTTGCTGCAAAGTGGTTTTGTAAAATTTATACCGCTTGCAAATACTGCTCTGCATAAAGTAGAAAACCCAGAGCAAATAGTTGCTTTAATGAAACGCACTTTAGGTGATAAGTTAGACTTACTTGTTAACTTTGAAATACAAATGCAAGCTTGTAGCGGTGACGAACAAGCATACACAGCTTTTCAGCAGCAATTACAGCTTACCTGGCCAACTTTCGAAAACGAATTATCTTCAAAAAGGTTGCTCGCTGGTAAAGCATTAGATGAACATTTAAATGCTATACAAAAGTCTGCTATGGATTCCTACAGCCAAGCAGTTTTTAATTTATACATTTATAATCAATATGTTAAAGATAAAAAAGCAAATGCAGGAGTACCTGTATGAGTGCTTTTAGTTTATCGATAGACTATTTTTCGTTTCCAACTGCTCAAAGTGTTGATGATTTATTATATGGTGATGCAACAAGTAGCTTGAGAGAAGTTAATTGGCAATCTTGGGAAGCGTGTATTTACGATTGTATTGTTAAATCTAAAGAGCTGATGGGTCAAGTAAAAAACTTAAGTATCCCTTTAGTTTGGCTTTTACCTGCGTTGTCGTATCAGAGTGAGCTTAAACAGATGCTCCAAAGCAGTTTACAACAGTTATATCCAGATCAAGATCAACACTTTTTGTTTTATGGTACGTCTAGTGCGCACTTTGCTGTTGCCTTAGCTAAAAAAAATAAATGGCCAAAAGTAAATGTAATTGCGCTTGATACAATTTATAAAGCGAATAAACAAGGGCAATATAGTTACCAAGGGGTTGGTGGAACAGTTACAACCCTTGAGCAGCAAGCAACAGGCTGGTCGCAAACAAGCAGTGAAATAGCGCCCTCGGTAGATTTTATTAAGCATAATCAATTAAATGGTATGTTTAGTAGGCTAGCTGCTCAAAGCCAGCAACTCATTGATATTATTTTTGCTCCAGGAAACGGCATTAACCCCGACAGTGAAGTATGGTTAAATGAGTTACAATTACTCAGTAATTTAATTAATGAGCATACACAATATGAGCTACCAAGCTACAAGCTAGGTCAAATAGGTGCACTTGAAGGGTTAGTGGTTTTGTATCAATTAACAACCAGCCCTTCTATTGAAAGCCATTGCAAACATGCATTGATAATTTCGCAGGAACAAGCAAAGCACCAATGTGCTGCAGCATACTTATGGATAAGTGAGGAAGTACACAACTAATGCAAAGTAATCCGGTTGTTTTACAAGGAACAAGTTACTCAATTTGCCTGACTGCTGGTGCTGCAAAGGCGCCCTCAGGTTATGAAGCTGTTGTAACTAACAATACAGTAAGTGTAAGTAATTTAGTCGATCAGGTAAGTGAAACGCTTACAAACGATCCTTCTAAACGTCTTGACGTTATTAAATTACTTATAAGTATAGGTGTTGACGCATCAAAGGCTGATGGCCAGCGTAAAACTGCTAATTCACTTATAGGTGTTATTGCTGCTGGTTCAGTCAAATGTTTCCGTGAAAAAGTTAAGTCTTCTATTCAAGTTAGCGATAACACTAACAGCGGCTCGGCGGGTAAAAAGTCTAACAAAAAAACTAAAACAACCGCATCAGGTAAAAGTGCCGCGCAAGCACCCGCTAAAAACTCTGGTGGTGCAAGTAATAGTACAGCAAGTGAAGAATCAATTACAAACCAAGAATGCCGGTCAGATCCGGTTTCAATGCTATCGGGCGAAGAAATTCTCCCGCTTATCGACTTTACCCTAGCAGGCAGTCGCCAATTAGTGTGGCGACGTTTGTATCGCTCATCTCATGCTGATGTGTGCACAACAATGGGTAATGGTTGGCGACATGACTTTATGGCAAGCCTTAGTGAGCATTACTTGCCGCCACCAAAAGTGGGCCCTAAGCAAAAAGGGACTTACTGGTTAGAGTACCAAGACGAGCACGGAGCTAAACATAAATTTGAAAAGGTAAAGCCTGGCCAATCGAGCTATCAATTAAGTAGTAACCTTGCGCTACATTACCAAACAAATGGTAAGCAAGTACTTGTAACGCCAGATGACCAACACCTTACGTTTAAACCAGGCGAAAGCGCGTGGTTGCTTGAAAAAATAATTAACGAAAAAGGCCAAAGCATTGCGTTTTATTACGATGCAAAAGAGCGCCTACACCGTATAGAAGTAAACAAAGTGCGTGGCTGTATAATTAGCTACAACGCGCAAGGTTTATTAAGCAAAATAGCAGCGTACTGCACTGATAAAAACAACAAACAGCAATTGCTTTCGCCACTACTTGCAAGCTACGAGTACGATGAAAACAAAAACCTTGTTCAATCTACTAATCAACAAAACGAAACTGAGCGCTACGCCTACAACGCCGCTAATTTATTAACAAAGCGTACCCGAGCTAGCGGTTTTAGCCATCACTTTGAGTGGGATAGCTATTCACCCAGCGCTAAATGTATAAAGCAGTGGGGCGATAACAACACCTATACTTACCAGTTTGAATACAACCTTGAGCGTGGCGAAACAACCTGTATAGACTCACGCGGCCACAAAGAGCACTTTGTACATAACGCACAAGGTAAATTGGTAAAACATACCGACCCTAACGGCAACGTTTGGCAATATACATACAATGCGCAAGGCCAAAAGCTCAGTGAAATAAAGCCCGATAGCAGCACAACGGGCTATAGCTACACACCTTACGGCCAATTAGAAACACTAACACAGCCAGATGGCAGCCAAACGCATTTTGCCTACAACCAACTAGGGCAACGTGTATTAACTACCTTACCTGATGGCCAAACCATTACGCGTAAATACAGTGTGGCTGGCTTACTGCAAAGCGAAACCTTTGGTGATGGCCGCACCACGTTATACAGCTACGATAAGCTCGGCCAGTTAACCCAGCATATAAATAAAAACGGCCAAATCACCAAGTTTATTTGGAACGAACAAGGTGAGCTTTTAGCCAAACATCTTAACGATGAGCTAATACGTTACAGCTACGATAATTTAGGCCGCGTAAATGCCACCATTAATAACGCAGGGCTGCTGACTCAATACAAATACAACGCGCATGGACAGCTTGCGCAAACCACCGCCTTTGATGAAAACGAGCCTGAAAATAAGCAGCATCAACACTTTAGCTACGACGAAGCAGGGCGATTAATTAGCTCACAAAACAGCAACGGCGATACCACAGAGCAACACTTTGAAGGGCTAAGCCAACCGCATTGTGTTATTCAGCCCGATGGCAGCGCACTGCATTTAACGTACGACAAAGAGCGTAACTTAACCGCCATTGAGCGTAGCGACGGCCATATATACCGCATAAGTTACGACGCCAATGAAAACCCAACACAAGTCACTGGGTTTGATGGTACGCTACAGCAGTATAAATACGATGCCTGTAATCGCTTAGCCTCAGTAACGCAAAGTAATAAACGCCATGTAAAAATAGAGCGCGACAGCCTTGGCCGCGTAACTGCGCAGCATGCAAGCCTTGCAAGCGACTCACATATCGTTAATAACGCCAATTACTACAGCTATAACCTGCAAGGTAAAATTACGCGTGCGCATAACGCGCAATCAACACTTAAACAACGCTTTGATAAAGGCGGCAGGCTACTGTGCGCCGAGCAAGTTAATAACCAGCAACAAGCGCATACCCTAAAGTATAGCTACGACGAATACGGCAGAAGGCAAACCCTTACCCTGCCAGATTCAACCACGCTTAACTACAGCTACAACCAGTTTGGTCAGCTAAGTGCTATTAACTTACTGCAAGCCAATAGCGAAGCGAATGATTCAGCTAGCGCAGCACAGCCGCTTATAACATTAAGCTACGACAGCCAAGGTAATATTAAAACCCAGCAGTTTGGTAACAACATAACCCTTGCTCAACAGTTTGATGTATTTAACCGCTTAACACAGCAACAGCTCACGCACCCAGCACAAGCATTATTTGATACCTGTACGTACAACTACGACAGCATCAACCAGCTTATTGAGCGTAAAAACGAAGGTATAAGCAGTCAAAATATCAATTTTGAATACAACAGCCTCGGGCAGTTAATACAACAAACACTGGCAAGCTCACGTGCTGATACAACTACCCAATACCAATGGGATAGCTTTGGTAACCCGCAAAGCCAAACAGTAAAATCAAACACACGCGATGCAGACACTAAAGATACAAGTACGTATGATAAAGAAGCTAGCGGTACAGCTAACGGCGAGCAGAGTACAAAACATGATACCGCCAGTAATGAGCATACAGCCAGCTCTTCTATTGATTTAACACGCGCCACCCATAGAGAATACAAAGAGTTAGCGCTAAATAGTAGTGAAAGTAGCAGTAAAAATAGTAGCAACGCTGACTCAGTAATAAACAATGAAGGCACTAACAACACCACAATAAACAGTGCCACCGACGCCGACCGCCTAACACACTTTGGCGACAGCGACTTTTACTACGACGAATTTGGTAACCAAATACGCGAAACCGGCAAAGGCATTAAAACCCGCCGCGAGTACAACGCGTTTAACCAGTTAAGCTGTTTTAACAACAACTGCACGCTCACACAATACGACTACGACCCACTCGGGCGACGTATCGCTAAGCACACCGAGCACGGTAAAATTGACTACATTTGGGATAACGACCAGCTAATCGGTGAATGCCAACACGGTGAATATACCTGGTATATCAACCTACCAAATCAATTTCACCCAGTGGCGCTTATTAAAAAAGGTGAGGTGTACTACTACCACCTAGACCAACTTAATACCCCACGTTTTGTAACAAACAACAGCGCACAAGTGGTGTGGGAAAACCAAGCCGATGCATATGGTTTTGAAGAGCCAGAAGCTGAGTCTAACTTTAATAAAGTAAACAGCTTCACTCAGCCAATCCGCTTTCAAGGGCAATATTTAGACGAGGAAAGCGGCTTACACTACAACCGCTACCGCTACTACAGCCCCAAGCAGCAACGCTTTATAAACCAAGACCCGATAGGGTTAGTGGGCGGGATAAACCACTATCAATATGCACCAAATCCGGTTAATTGGGTAGATCCAATGGGGTTGTTATGTAAAGAAGGGCAAGCAAAAGTTAAGGCGGCGCTTGATGCTAATTCAGCTATTTCGCCAGAACTAAAAGAAAAGCTAATTAAACTGTCTCAACTCCCAGAGGATGCATCTCCTTATACAGCAGATGAAATGGTTAATCACATTAAACAAAATACAGCTGATGATATGGTTAATTTACAAGATAAATCAGTCCTCGGCAGTGATAACTTAACTAAAAAGCAACGAGAGCACTTCAGAGCTGCGATAGATACACCTCAAGATACCGCAGATGATGCACGATTTAAGCGTAATGTTGTAAGTAGGCACAATCGCGAGTTACCACCAAAAACACGTGAAGACTGGAGTAAATCAAACGAAACCGCTAAGAAAAATAGAGCGCTCGGTCAACAAAATGAAAAAGCAGCTCGTGAAGCGTTATCAAAGCATAAAGGAGAGTCGCTAGTTGATAATAACAATGCAGTAGCTAGTGGAGGCAAAGTACAACAACGCAGTGGTAACTCTTTAGATTATAAAACTCGCCCAGATAGTTTGGGCGATACCATTGTGCACGAACATAAACATTTTACGGCTGAAAACAGTAACCCAGTTGTTTATAATACAAAACAGTTGGAAGAACAACGTGATGCATTCCCTGATAAGGACCATGTGCTGACAATATCGTCTGATTTACCTTGTGAGAATGGCATACCACCTTGTCGACCATCATCAAAAATTAAAAGAGAAAGCGAAGTGTTGTATTTTGATAATGACAAAAAAACGATCACTCATAAGTGGAATGCTAAGAACCAACGTTGGAATAAAGTAAAAGGATAATAATGATGGATTTTAAACCATTTCAAATCAGCGTATCCATGATGGGTACCAATCCGCTTAATGATGAAGCGCTATTCACTGAACTTTTAGATGTAATTGAAAGCTACCCTGAATTTGCGCCCCAATTTTGGAGTTTAGAAGAGCGTGGTAAGCTACCCTATAATCGCGAGGATATTTTAAACAAAATAAAAACGGTAGAGTTTGGGAGTTATGCGCATATTTATTTAAAGCGCAGTAAAGCGGTAAAGTACTTTGGCAGTATTGATGTAGCGCCAAGGCAAAACATTTTTTTTGAGTTTGACTCTAAACTGAATAGCAAGCATTACCCAGCATTATTTGAGTTTGCAGATCGATTAGTACAAATATTTAAGCCTGATGTTGCGTCAATACATATAGATAGGCCTTATCCTGACGAACCGTGGGAAAGCGAACGTGATGAATATATTGAGATGATGGGAGAGGCCGCATTGCTAGCTCCAGTCGATTATTTTAAGGTCGGCCCCAAAGGGTTAGCAATGCGCACTTATTTGGGCCCGCATTACGTTAAGCAGTTTGGCCAAGAATTATTACTGAGCACACCAAAAACGCAGACAGAGCTTCAACCTTGGGGCGGTATTCGCCTTGATTTATCAGAAGCACCTTGGGAGTTAACTGAACAAGTACAGATTGAGCATTGGCAAGCCGCCATGGCACATTTACGCCCAGCTAAGGTGTTTGCTGAGATGGAGGTTGATGTTGAGTATTGTGATATAGAGTGCACTAAAGCCGAAAACTGCACCATTGGTGGGTTAAATTATGTCTAAAGAGGCTGCTTTAGCGCAATTGGATGATTCACGCTCACAAAATAATGTTAAGGGAATAGATATTTCAGGGCTTGATTTAACGCAATGCGATATTAGTGAAACATCGACTGAAATGCTCAAAGGTGAACGCGTTATATTACGTGGTGGTATTTTAGATTTAGCTTATTTTTTAGATGCCGACTTTACAGCCGCTAACTTTGAAGGGGCAAGCTGCAATCAAACGGCGTTTTTTGATTGTATTTTATATCAGGTTATTAGCCCCAATGCGGACTTTAGCTACGCCAAGTTATCGGCGAGCAGCTGTAACGAATCTAACTTCTCCTCTTGTGAATTTGACTACGCAAACCTCTGGGCCTCAACGTTTGTTGACAGTAACTTAAGTGATGCAACAATGTCTTATGTAGAGGCTGCTGATGCCTGTTTTGATGACGCGAATTTAACGAATGCCGACTTATCAAACGGAAATTTCACAGGAACCGTGTTTAGAAAGTCCAACCTTACAGGTGCTGACTTAAGCCATGGTAATTTTACAGATTGTGATTTTACCGGTGCTATTTTAACTGATGCATGCTGGGATGGCGCTATTTTAAAGAATGCTAAATTTGATATAGGTACTCAGCCTAATAAATAGTATGGAAATACCTATTTTAATTGGTAGGCAATAGAAAAAAGTTATCCATTTTTATTAAAGCCGTGGGAACAGGTTTTGCTTGTTGAATGCTATAAAGCACGGAAACAAATAATACAATTGAAATAATGGTGTGATGCTCCACACTTAAAGCATTTTTAATATGGAGGTTTTAAATCAAAATGTTTGGTTTAATAAAAAAACACAGTGTACACATGTGCTCTGAAGTTAAAGGGGTTATTACTTTAAACGGTAATCCAGTTGAGGGTGCTTTAATTAATCGCAGCCTTAAATTTGCACATAAAATTGAAAAAGAAGATCAGGTTATTACAGCTTCCGATGGCACGTTTTCTATGCCAGAGGTTGTTGTTGAGTCAAAAATACCC
>NZ_JARDAK010000021.1:0-63109 GCF_056470645.1 Pseudoalteromonas sp. TP27
ATAAAACCATCAAATAATTCTTTGTTGGGATATCGCCAAGCGGTAAGGCACCAGGTTTTGATCCTGGCATTCCCAGGTTCAAATCCTGGTATCCCAGCCAACTTCTTCTACCAAGGAAAGTTGGATAAAAGAATAACTCTTGCTTAGAGTTTAAACTGGCAAATTAGTGATGCGGGAGTGGCGGAATTGGTAGACGCGCTGGATTTAGGTTCCAGTAACTTAGGTTGTGAGAGTTCAAGTCTCTCCTTCCGCACCATGTTCTTATAAGAACTAAAATTATAAATAATTCTTTGTTGGGATATCGCCAAGCGGTAAGGCACCAGGTTTTGATCCTGGCATTCCCAGGTTCAAATCCTGGTATCCCAGCCAACTTCTTCTACCAAGGAAAGTTGGATAAAAGAATAGCTCTGCTTAGAGTTTAAATTAGCAAATTAGTGATGCGGGAGTGGCGGAATTGGTAGACGCGCTGGATTTAGGTTCCAGTAACTTAGGTTGTGAGAGTTCAAGTCTCTCCTTCCGCACCATGTTCTTATTAAGAACTAAAACTAATTCAAATTTACAGTTGGGATATCGCCAAGCGGTAAGGCACCAGGTTTTGATCCTGGCATTCCCAGGTTCAAATCCTGGTATCCCAGCCAATTTGACTCCCTTTTCTAAAACTCTCCAATACTTACTAAATTCAACTTACTTTTTCTGCATTTAAATAAACACTTATAAATTCATCTATTGTTATCGGTTTACTATATAAATACCCTTGCAAATAATCACAGTTCATACCTAATAGCGCTTGCTCTACCTCTTTTGTTTCTATTCCTTCAGCTACTACATCACAATTTAATCGACTCGCTAAAAATAATGTAGACTCAACAATGGCATAATCTGGTGGGTTAATGAGCATATCTTTGATAAACGACTGATCTATTTTTATTTGATTGATTGGCAGCTCTCTTAATAACGACAATGATGAAAAGCCAGTACCAAAATCATCAACACTAAATTTAAACCCGCGCATACTCAACTGCTGCATCATTTTTCTTGCAGCCGGAATATTTGTCATCATTGCACCTTCAGTAATTTCAAATATTAGTGAGTCACTTAAAGTAGGATCGGTTGTAAGTAGGTTAATTATAAAATCGTAAAACTCACTACTCTCAATATCTTTAGTCGATAAATTGACATGTATAGTACCGATGAAGCCAAATAGTTTGAGTTTTCTAATATGGTTAACCGCTTCTTGTACAACCCATTTCGATAAAGGAAAAATAAGCCCTGTACGCTCAGCTACGGTTATAAACTTTTCAGGACTAATAAAGCTACCATCATCTTGCGGCCATCGGATAAGCGCTTCTAGGCCATGTAATTGTAAATCTTTAGAGTCCATTATGGGTTGTAAATAAAGTTCAAACTCACCTTTATGTAATGCCACTTTAATTTTGGCTGATAAATCAAAAAAGTCCTCCGCTCTTTTACCTATTGCAGATGAGTAATTTACTAAAGGTTGAAATGTTTTTTTAGCTTCATGCAGTGCCAAGTCGGCTTTTTTCAATAACTGATCGGGTAATCGGCTATCATGAGGAAAACGACTTACGCCTATACTTAATTGTATTTTAACTATTTGCTCATTCGTACAAAATGGAGTTTTAACAGCTGAATTTATAATGTTTACACAGTAATCCATACTTTCATCCGCATCGGTATGCAGTAAAAATGCAAACTCATCACCTCCTATTCGATATAATTTAGCAATTCCGCACAAGTCTTTGCTTAGTTTATTGGCGAACGCTGCTAATAGTTGATCGCCACATTGATGACCAAACGCATCATTAATTTGTTTAAAATTATTTAAGTCGATATAGAACAATGCAAATGAAGAAGGGTATTCCACTTGTTTACTTAAGGATTTAAAAAAGTTATTGCGGTTGGGTAAGGTTGTTAAGTTATCGTGCTCAGTTTGATATTTTTGATACTGCGTTGCTTGCTCTATTTTAACAATACTTTTTAAACTCAGTTTGACAACTAAGAAAACAAATCCTGCACCACCAAATAATATTGTGGCAACTGCATTTCTTATTATTGGTGCAGTATCGTAATTTGAAAAGTAATAAAGTATCCACCAATACCCTAAAATAAAACAGACAATAGCGCATAACAGTACACTCCACGCTCTTTGCGATGTTCTTTTGCAAACTTTAAAGGTTGTTTTTAGGCTAGCGACAAGTAGCAGCACACCTAACATAATCATTACTGTAAAAAAATTATCCACACACAGGCTCTTTAAAGTTATTTAATTGCAATTTAGTGAAGTGACACCGTTAAATTAACACCGTGTTCGATATAGCGAATCACTACCTGCCCATCTAAAAAACAGACATAAAAAAAGGCTCATAAATGAGCCTTTTTAATACCTACTTTAAATTTAGCCTAAATCACCGCTAATTGCGTATTTTAAAACCCAGTTTTTTATTGGCCCCGTATTATTCGCCACTTTTAAAAACTGGCTACGTGCCCATTTAAGTGGTGTAATTTGATTAGAAAACCCAAAGTAACAAGCATCCATCATGCTCATCATTAACAAATTGGCTTTACGGCGAGATCGCTCATATTCTTTAAGCTTTAGCGGGCAACCAACATCATCTGCATCATTTAAAATGTCAGCAAGTGCCACAACATCCTGAAAACCCAAATTAACGCCCTGCCCTGCAAGGGGGTTAATTGTATGTGCAGCGTCGCCCACTAAAACCAAGCGCCCTTGCGAATAGCTATTAGCATGCTGACGAGTAAGCGGAAATATCGCATGGGTCTGTACTTCAAAGTCTCCAGCAAGCTCTGGAAACTTATTAAGTATGTGCGTTTTTAACTGCTCTGGGTTTAACCCTCTAAATGCTTGCAGTGTATTTGCATCGTCGTACCAAATTAAATTAGCGTACGGTGCCTGCATTGGTAAAAATGCCAATGGCCCGGTTGGTGTAAACTGTTGCCATGTTTTAATTTGTTGCGGAGCATCGAGTTTAATTAATACCCCCATGCAATGCTGTTGGTACTGCCAACCTGTAATACCAATATTCGCCTTATCGCGCAATTGCGATTGCCCGCCATCGGCTGCAATCACTAAATCGGCTGTATAGGTTTGCATTCCATATACAAGCGTAATTAAATCATCCGTTTGCTCTATTTTAGTAACCGGTAATGATTGCTCAATAACCTCAATCTTATACCGCCCAAATTGCTGCCACAAACTTGCTTGAATTAAACTATTTTCAATCAAATGGCCTAAATGGGTCGTGTTTATGTCAGCACAATCAAATAATAAATTGTCACCACCGCGCTCAAAAGCCTCTAATTGTTGATAAGGCGCTATACGGTTTTGCCTTAAAAGCGGCATTGCCCCTAATTCATCAAGTAAATTTTCTGAAAAACGATTAATGGCCGACACTCTAATATCCACCTTATCGCTACTAAGAATGTGTGATGGGTCTATAAGGTGTTTTTCAATTATGCGCACGCCAAAGCCTTGTTGAGCCAGCTTTATCGCCATAGCCGCGCCAACCATGCCTCCGCCCACTACTATCACATTATTTTTAGTCATGTTTTTCATCATTTTATTATTACTTGAGTCTGTTTTGATTGTATCAAAATTAATTTGTTTTATACCAGAGGATATCCCTAACAGCACATTAAACTCGCCCTGTATTGATTTGAGATCACAAACATGAAAACTATACTTGGATCTGGGCGGGTATCCAGCTAAAATACGCCTCCTTTAAGTGAGCATGCTTGCTCCTTAATCCTGTTTCTAGCACATTTTTGTGCCACTATCGAATTGAACACGAGGCAATATTTCAATGAGCAAAAAGCTGCATATTAAAACCTGGGGTTGTCAGATGAACGAATACGACTCTCAGAAAATGGCTGAACTTTTAGATGCCACCAACGGCTACCAGCTAACTGATGATGCAACAGATGCCGACGTAATCTTACTTAACACCTGTTCAATTCGTGAAAAAGCACAAGAAAAAGTATTTCACCAGTTAGGTCGTTGGAAGTTGTTAAAAGACGACAAGCCAGACTTAATAATTGGTGTAGGTGGTTGTGTTGCCTCACAAGAAGGTGACTCTATTCGCCAACGTGCACCATTTGTAGATGTTATTTTTGGCCCGCAAACGCTGCACCGTTTACCAGAAATGATTAAACAAGTACAAGGCGATAAAGGCTCATCGGTTGTTGATATTTCATTCCCAGAGATTGAAAAGTTTGACCGCCTGCCAGAGCCAAAAGCGGATGGCCCATCTGCGTTTGTATCAATTATGGAAGGCTGTTCTAAATACTGTACTTTTTGTGTTGTACCGTATACTCGCGGCGAAGAAGTTAGCCGCCCGGTAGATGACGTACTACTTGAAATTGCACAACTTGCAGAGCAAAACGTTCGTGAAGTAAACCTACTTGGCCAAAACGTAAATGCATACCGCGGTGACACGCACGATGGCGAAATTTGTTACTTCTCAGATTTAATTCGTCTTATTGCTGCTATTGATGGTATTGACCGTATTCGTTACACCACATCGCACCCAGTAGAATTCACACCAGATATCATTGACGTTTACGCCGATGTACCAGAGCTTGTAGATCACTTACATCTACCAGTGCAAAGTGGTTCAGATCGTATATTAAACCTAATGAAACGTGGCCATACGGCAATTGAATACAAATCGACTATTCGTAAGTTACGTAAAATTCGTCCTAACTTAAGCATGTCGTCAGATTTCATTATTGGTTTCCCAGGCGAAAGCCAAGAAGACTTTGAAGCAACCATGAAGCTTATTAGCGACATTGGTTTTGATATGAGCTTTAGCTTTATTTACAGCGCGCGCCCAGGTACGCCAGCGGCAGATTTGCCAGATGACGTAACAGAGCAAGAGAAAAAAGAACGCTTATACTTACTACAAAACCGTATTACACAAATGGCGCAGCAAATTAGCCGCCAAATGTTCGATACCGAGCAACGTATACTTGTTGAAGGTCCTTCTAAAAAGAACCCAATGGAATTACGTGGCCGTACCGAAAATAACCGTGTAGTAAATTTTGTTGGCCCGCACACAGTGATCGGACAGTTTGTTGACGTACGTATTACCGAAGCACTACCTAATTCTTTACGTGGTGACTTAATTCGTACAGAATCAGAAATGAACTTACGACGTGAAATCGCTCCTTCAGCTATTTTAACAAAAGCTGCAGCTGCAGAGCCAAAACCAGACACTGTTAACGAAATTGGCGTAGCTACTTTCGTTCCTTAGTCACACTATTAGCGCCAGTTAACACTGGCGCAGTACTATAGGAAGCAATTTTGAGTAATCAGTTAAAAACGTTAGAGATTTATTTAGAACCTGCCGATAACAAACGCCTTTCTTCTTTATGTGGCCCGTTTGACGAAAACATCAAACAAATTGAACGCCATCTGGCTGTTGAAATAATTCACCGTGACAACTTTTTTAAAGTAACCGGCAAATTACACAACTGCGCCGGCGCTGTAGAAATCTTAAAAAACCTTTATGTTGATACTCAGCCAGTGCGTGGTGTGTTAGGCGAAATAGAACCCGACGCCGTTCATTTAGCTATTACCGAATCAAAAGCCCTAGAGCAAGACGCATCAAGCAGCGCTTATGGCAAAGATATGGTGATTAAAACACGCCGTGGTGTAATTAAACCACGTAACGATAACCAAGGTGTTTATGTGGCTAATATTTTACACCACGACATTACCTTTGGTATTGGCCCTGCTGGTACTGGTAAAACCTACCTTGCCGTTGCTGCCGCCGTTGACGCCCTTGAGCGCCAAGAAATACGCCGTATATTATTAACGCGTCCTGCTGTAGAAGCGGGCGAAAAGCTTGGCTTTTTACCCGGCGATTTAAGTCAAAAAATAGACCCGTACCTGCGCCCTCTTTACGACGCGCTTTTTGAAATGCTAGGTTTTGAAAAAGTAGAAAAGCTCATCGAAAAAAACATTATTGAAGTCGCCCCGCTTGCTTACATGCGCGGACGTACTTTAAACGATGCCTTTATTATTTTAGATGAAAGCCAAAATACCACCGCCGAGCAAATGAAAATGTTTTTAACTCGTATAGGGTTTAACTCAAAAGCGGTTATTACAGGCGATATTACACAGGTTGATTTACCACGTGGTACACGCTCAGGCCTTCGCCATGCAATGGAAGTACTTGATGGTGTAAACGAAATTAGCTTTAACTACTTTAAAGCCCAAGACGTAGTACGCCACCCTGTTGTAGCACGCATTGTTGAAGCCTACGAGCGTAACGACGAAAGCGAGCGACTAAAGCGCATTGAAAAGCAAAATGCAAAAGACGCACTTGCTGCTCTTCAACAGCCTACTACTAAAGAGTAATACTTTGACAACCGAACTTGATTTACAAATAGCGTGTGAGTTTGACAACCTCCCAAGCGAAGAGCAATTTGCACTGTGGGCCGACAAAGCCCTTAGCCAATATCGTGATGAGTCAGAGCTCAGTATTGTTATTAGCGACGAAGCGCAATCGCAACAGCTTAATAACGACTATCGTGGTAAAAATAAACCGACCAACGTACTGTCGTTCGAATTTGAAGCACCACCAGGAATAGATATTCCCTTGGTTGGTGATTTAATTATTTGCCCAGCCATTGTATTAGCTGAAGCAATTGAGCAAGAGAAGTCATTTCATGACCACTTTGCCCACATGGTTATTCACGGATGCTTGCATTTGCTTGGATTTGACCATATAAAGAGTGACGATGCTTTAGAGATGGAAAGCATAGAAAAGCAATTACTTGCAGAGCTGAACATAGCAGACCCATACCGGGACGATATTTAAATTAACGGAGCAATTAGACGCAATGAGCGACGGTAACTCGCAATCTAGCCAGGGTTCTTCTGGCAAAACGTGGTTGGGCAGAATAGCTCAAATGTTGCAAGGGGAACCCCAGAATAGAGAAGAGCTGGTCGAAGTTATTGCCGATGCGCAAGAACGAGACGTAATCGATCCAGAAACAAAAGAGATGATAGAAGGTGTGCTTGGCGTGTCTGAGCTTAAAGTGCGAGACATAATGGTTCCGCGCTCACAAATGATCACTCTTGAGATCGACAAGCCGCTTGAAGAGCTAATTCCAATGATGGTTGACTCAACTCACTCACGCTTTCCGGTGGTGATTGAAGATAAAGATCATGTAGAAGGTTTTTTGCTCGCTAAAGATTTATTGCCACTGATCTTAAATAAAGACGAGCACTTACCATCAATACGCGATTATTTACGCCCAGCAATGGTAGTACCTGAAAGCAAACGTGTTGATACACTGCTAAACGAATTTCGTCAGCAACGCTACCATATGGCTGTTGTTATTGACGAATACGGCGGCGTATCGGGCTTAGTAACGATTGAAGATATTCTTGAAATAATTGTTGGCGAAATCGAAGATGAGCACGACGAAGAAGAAGAACATCAAGATATTCGTCGACTTGCTAAACATGTTCACGTAGTGCAAGCACTCACACCTGTAGATGACTTTAACGAGCATTTTAAAACAGGTTACAGCACAGACGAAGCCGATACTATTGGTGGAACTGTACTGCACGCATTTGGCCATATGCCAAGCCGTGGTGAAACGATTGACATAGAAGGTTACCAATTTAAAGTAACCAACGCCGACAATCGTCGTATTTTGCAACTGCAAGTCACCGTTCCTAAGGATGATGATAACGACAGTGAAGAAACTGCTAACTAGACTTACCCTATTAGCAAAAGATAAAAAAGCATGGCTCGCACTGGTTGCGGGCCTTGTTTTAACTTTTGGCTATGCCCCCTTTGAAATTTGGCCCATTGTATTTATTAGCCTTGGTGCCATAATTTTTTGCATTAACCCTAATAATACCGGTAAAGCACACGCAAAAACTGCTGCTAAATATGGCTTTATATTTGGTCTAGGTTGGTTTGGTGCAGGTATAAGCTGGGTGCATGTTTCTATTGCCACCTTTGGCGGAATGCCGCTTATAGCGTCACTCTCGTTAATGGCATTTTTGTGTTCCTACTTAGCGTTATTTCCCGCACTTGCTTTTTGGGCAACCACACGCTTTGCCACTGGCCCTAAAAGCTTTGGCGCATTACTAATTGCCTGCTTTGCAATTAGTGAGTATTTACGCGGAACAGTACTTACGGGTTTCCCGTGGTTAAGTTTTGGCTACACACAAACCGATGGCCCACTCAGGCTGCTTGCCCCATATATTGGCGAGTTTGGCTTAACACTAACGTGTGTGGCTATTGGCTTTGCACTATATAGACTTACCCAAAAAGATTTTAAAACACCTGCTGTTACGGCCACTGCTGTTGCGCTTATTTTTACAGCCGCAAGTACCACTGGCAGTATTCACTACTCAGATAAAAACATGTCGGTATTACTCGTGCAAGGCAACATACAACAACACTTGCGTTTTGAGCCAAGTGAGTTTTGGACCACCATGAGTAAATACCAAGACATGACGCGCCCTCATTGGGATGCCGACTTAATAGTATGGCCCGAAGCCGCAGTGCCCGAAATAGAAATGCTTGCAGATTCCTACCTAGCCAACTTAGACAGTGCAGCATCATTTAATAAAACTGCCCTTGTAACCGGTATTGTTGACTACCAACGCGACACTAAAAACATATTCAATACACTTATTGTGGTCGGTAATAAAGAACGCGACGACGAGCATGGGCATTACCATTACCTAGATAAAAACCGCTATCAAAAACACCAGCTATTACCGATTGGCGAGTTTGTACCGTTTCAAGATTTACTGCGCCCTATTGCCCCGTTATTCGATTTACCTATGTCGTCGTTTACGCGTGGCGACAAAGTGCAAAACAACTTGCGCGCCAATGGCTTTAATTTACTTCCCGCTATTTGCTACGAAATTGTTTTTGCCGACTTAGTACGCGGTAATTATAAAAGCGACTCCGACCTACTCTTTACTGTAAGTAACGATGCCTGGTTTGGCGACTCTATTGGGCCTTTGCAGCATATGCAAATAGCCCGTATGCGCGCGCTCGAACTACAGCGCCCTCTAGTGCGTGTTACCAACAATGGAGTAAGCGCCGTATACGACCCTATAAGCCACACACAGCAAACAATGCCTCAGTTTGAAGCTACTACATTAAAAGCCGATATTAAGCTTATAAAAGGCGACAGCGTGTACAGCCAGTATGGAAACATGTTTGTGTGGGGGTTTGTATTGTTACTGAGTCTTGGTGGATTTGGAGTTAGGTTTAGAAAATAAAATAGGGTTGATAGCTGTCGGTGGACAGCTATTTAAAAAAGATGTTTATTGTTGGGTTTCGCTTCGTTCTACCCAACCTACGCAAATTTACTTTTTAATGCAGCCTATGCTTAGAATATAACGAGTGCCTTGCTCTATTTTTAATACTTGGTGCTGCTCAATGTCGGGTCTAAAAAGTTTAATCCGACTATAATTTATAATTGGGTTTCCACAAATAAACTCACCACCCTTAGCTGCATGCTTTAGCACAATATTGAGCCTAAAGTGTCTGCCAGTCTTAACTGTATCGGTATGCGGTTTTATTTCACTCCCTTGTGGGAATTTAATTAAGTAAGCATCAAATTTTAAAGGGAATAGCATACGGCACAATAACATTTTATCGTAGCCCGACACTTGTCGCCCTCGCTGCCAACTAAATAATTCTCTCGCCATAACTACACTTTCATTTGTTCCGAAAATTTTTTTTAAAGTTTTAAAACCACTTAAACTTTAATTCTGCAGAGTGTACTCTGCTCGCTTGCGGTCTGAGTAGATTGCAGTGAATATCAATATAGCTACTCTTATTTGGTTCTATAAATATGTCATCGCTTTTACCTAAACAATTACCAACAAATTTACCATTTTCATCAAATGTAGATGCTATAACACCACCTGCATATATGCTTTCACTGGTGATATTTTTTAACTCGGCAGTTATTCTTACTCGTCCATTCTCTTTAAAAATATCAGAAAGAGTAAGCTTATAATCACTATTAAAGCCATCTGTAGCCTCTAATGCTTTATTAGAAACCAGCTCTTTAAATCCACTATCCACTTCAGCGGCTATTGTTAGCGCATACACACTGATACCACCAAGGGATGCAAGTACAAATCCAACGCCCCAAAAAAAGCCCTTTATAGCTTCATTAAAATTATTACTCATTTAATTCCCTTTTGATTTTTTATAACTGAATTTCGTTAACGATATACCCAAAATCACTCCTTTGTACTAACCAAGTTTACAAATTAAATTTATCTTTGTAATAAGCTTTTAAAACCATAATACCAGCTAAGCGCAGAGACTGTGCCATGCGTTTCATCTTCAAAGTAACGTTGATTTATAATGAGATTATCGCTTGAGTGTACTTTTAACTTTTCAGCAAATGCTAAACCCCATCGGTAATTTGTTTTACCAATTTCGCCAAACGCTTTGCCATTATTTGCAAAGGTAAAATACACATTACCTTTAAGCAGCTTATTTATTAGTTGCTTCTCATCAAAATAACGATTGAGATAGTTATTATCCCAAAGATACGTGGCATCAATAATTAAGTAATCTGTAAATAGCGCATGGTTGGTAAGCAATACATAGCTGGCAAACAAGCCACCGAAAGACTCGCCAATTAAAACTCGTTTATTTGATGTGCGATATTTTTTATTAATGAGTGGAATGAGTTCCTTTTCAAAAAAGGCGCTGTAATTTGCGGCGTTGCCAATATTTTCAAACTTTTCGAGTAGCTGACCGTTAAATGTCCAATCTACATTTGTAGGGGTAAAGTCGCGCTCTCTTATCGTATTTTTACTGTTAGGAATAGCAACAATAATAGCTTCTTGTATTTGCTGCTCTAGCCGCTCTGTACTGAGCGCTTCCACCAGTCCAGCAACTGCTTTTAAATGGGTTGGGTCACCATCAAGCAAGTAAATCACAGGATATACTTGATTCGGGTTTTCACTGTAGCTTAGCGGTAAATAAACACTATAATTACGCTGTTCATTTAAAATAGTAGATTTTAGCTGATAGGTTTTGGCTAAAATAATAGACTCTGAGGCATTTACATTTACTGTAAAAAATAAATATAAAAATATTATTGATAAGACTTTCATACATATCCTTGTATTAATAACAAACCAAGAAGAAACGTCTGGCTTTCTTTGAACAAGCAAAACACCGCTTTTATTGCTAGGCTATTCCTTAGTTCGTAACGCTAACTTTTTATATATCGCATCCTTATCGCGCTTACCAATTGCAAGTACATAGACCACAATTTCGTCTTCAATAACTTCGTAAGCTAGGCGATACCCTGCCGTGCGCAATTTTATTTTGTACACATTATCAAAGCCTCGCAACTTGGATGCAGGCACATGTGGGTTGTCTAAGCGTTCAATGAGCTTCTTTTTAAACTGACTTTTAAGTGGGGCCGCTAGCTTCCCCCATTCCTTTAACGCCGCAGGCAAAAACTTTAACTTATAAGTCACCTATACTAACTTCAACCGCTTGAGATAAATCGCCTCTGCGGCTCTCAACAACTTTAGTTAGTTCATAATCATCCAGTTGTTCCATAATTAGCTCATACATTGCTGCAGGTACTAAGTAAGCAGCAGGCTTGTTATGATTTAATATGGCTATTGCAGCGCCATCCGCTTCATTTAAAAGCGCTGTTGGATTTTTTTTAAGTTCTGAAATACTTGCCGAACAATCAGCTAAAACTTGTCTCATAAAACACCTAAAAAGAACTAAATTAAGCCCTAATTTTAGACCTTTTTTTATTTATAGCCATTCTTTTTTATAATCTTGTTAGTTTTTATTACTCTTTCACTGCATCTACAACGGTTTCAACATTCACAGGTTGATTCAGGTTACCTTTAATAACCACAGTCGCTGATATTTTATCTTGAATGGCTTGTCTGTTTGGATCCCAGTATATCTGCAGGAACCCTAATAGCCCGGTTGCAAAGCCTGCACCGTAGCCGCCGTAGCGACCAAAGCAATCTAATAAACCTAATGGCTCACCGCTCAGTGCGACTACGCGGATATTACATACTTTTTTACCTGGTGTTTGGCCGCGCCAAAGTAACGAGAACAACGTAAAGTAAACAGCAGCCCAGCCAAACCCTAAGCCTAAGTCTTGAATAATGCCTTTGCTCCACTGCAAAATACTGTTTGTAGTTGTTTGTGCTGGTTTTTCTTCTATTAACTGTGCAGGCTTTATTTCGTTATTTTCACTGAGCACTAATAGCTGTAAAAATACGGTAGCAAGTTGTGGGTTTTGTAGGTCATCCATTTCTGCTAATTTGGGAACTTCCCAAATTAAATTATCAAGCGCATTTTGTTGGCAAGGTTGATCACAGCTTTCATCGGCTGTTTGCGCTAAATAAGTATTTACCCGTTGCTTTTCTGTGGCGGTAAGCTGAATTTCATCTTGTATTTTTACGCCCTGAACAGCTAGACCTTGATCAGCGTTATCGTCTTCTAAGTAATCTATGCCAATTGAAAGCACAGTAAGTGCGCTTACAAATAAAAAACTTGCTGCAAAAATTTTTAGGGTTCTTCGCCAAAACGACGACATTTTAGGTAAGTACTGTTGCGCAGTACCTTTATAAAAAGCCATTGCAGCGACAAATGCTATTAAAGCCGCGCTGAGTTTGGCTGCTAAAAATATAAGTGCAACATCAATTATAATCGCTAATGCACGCCTACTTGGTGTAGCTAAAGGCAAGCCCAGTAAAGCACTGTCAATTTTAAAGGCGTAGGGTGTAATAACTTCTCGGGTTTCAGAATTTGATAATTCTAATTGTTCTATCTCTTTGGCTTTCATTTTTTTTCTTGTTATTAAAATAGGTAACCCGGTTAACTTACGCGTTTTTTATTTTTTGCTCAAGGTAAAGCTAATAGAATCAGTGCACAAAAAAGGGCTGCATAAAATGCAGCCCTTTATGTTTTTACTCAATGTTAATTACTTACTAGTAATTATACCGTTGGATAATCGGTATAGCCTTGTTCTGCACCACCAAACAACGTGTCGGGGTTGTGGCTGTTAAGAGGCTTACCTTGCTTTAAGCGTGCTGGTAAGTCTGGGTTTGATACAAACGGGCGACCAAAGCCAATCATGTCGGCCCAGCCTTCGCTAAGTGCTTTGTCTGCGCGCTCTTTTGTGTACTTGCCTGCGTAAATTAATACACCGCTGTAGCCTTTGCGAATAGCGTGTTTAAACTCAACACTCATTAAAGGTGCGTCATCCCAATCGGCTTCGGCTATATGCATGTAACCTACACCGGCTTTATTTAATGCCTCAGAAACCGCTAAATAAGTTTCCTCAGGGTTTTCGTCTACTGTGCCATTAAGAGTTGTTAATGGGGCTAGTCTTACGCCTACTTTGCTGCTACCAATTTCGTCGCTAACAGCATTTACGACTTCAATTAAAAAGCGTATACGGTTTTGCACGCCGCCACCATATTCATCGGTGCGAGCATTTGATTCTGAGTCTAAAAATTGGTTAATGAGGTAACCATTTGCAGCATGAAGCTCTATGCCATCAAATCCTGCATTAACAGCATTTTTAGCAGCTTGACGAAATTCGCCTATGACATGCGTAATATCTTGTTTGCTCATTTCGCGTGGTAGTTGGGTGTCTACAAAACCCGGCGCGCCGTTTGTATCTACAAATACTTTTACGTCTTTTGCAGCAATGGCCGAGGCTGAAATAGGCTGCACGCCACCGGTGTTGTCACTATGAGTTACACGGCCAACATGCCAAAGCTGAGCAAAAATCACGCCACCAGCGCTATGTACTGCGCTTGTTACTTTACTCCAACCTACAACTTGCTCATTTGAATAAATACCCGGAGTCCAAGCGTAGCCTTTGCCAAGTTCACTAATTTGTGTGCCTTCGCTTACAATTAGCCCGGCACTTGCGCGCTGTGCGTAATATGTTGCCATTAAGTCGTTAGCTATATCGCCAGGCTGTGATGAACGCGAGCGAGTCATTGGGGGCATAACAATACGGTTTTTTAATGTTTTACCTGCAAGTTCTATTGGTTCAAAAAGTAATGTCATAATGCCTCCTAAGTTTGATTGCGCTCATAATAACGTAACCAAGCACCTGCAAAAATAACAAAAACTGCAAAATAGTTTTGTTGTATCTGCAATAAAGCCACAAAGTAAAACACATTAACTTTAGGTGAACTAAATGCATTTTATTAACTCATAACAACACTATTACGTTGAGGAATAAGTGTGAATAAAAGGAATGCATGGCCGTGGGTTATCTCGTTTTGTATACACGCTATTGTGTTGTACTTTTTGTTTTCGCAATCCATTAAAGTTGCGCCGCCAAAGGAGGAGAAAAACGCTATAATACAGGCCTATGTTACGGTTAATTTAGCAAGCCTACCTAAGCCAAGCTCAGTTGTTACAACAACTAATGCGCCTGATATAAAACCTGTAAATACTAAAACTGATGCACCAAATGCGGTGACCTCTAACACTACACCTATAAAAAAAGATTCTACAAAAGCCAAAGTAAAGGTGACTAAAAAAAAAGATTCTACAAAAGCCAAAGTAAAGGAGACTAAAAAAACGCAAGCCAAAACCACCTCGTTACCAAAGGCACAAACAGAGCTTAAAAAAGAGCCTGTAAAACCTGTTGAACCCCAGTTAGCCGCGCCTTCAGAGCCTACAACAAAAGTTTCTCAAACATTTAAAAAGCTAAATCCATACGCGCCGCTATTTGGCTCTCCTGTAAATAATATGTCTAATAAAAAAATGGTCTCCTTTGATGAAGATAAAAGCTCTGAAAATGATGAGATAAACAATAAGCCCACTATTAAAACACCAGTAAAGTCTGATAAATCAGAAGTTATTAGCCAAAATACAACAGGCACACGACGATTAGAAAAATTTAATGGTAAATGCTATTTAATTGATACTTCAACTGTATTTGGTAGTAATGGCATGCCTCAAAGTAGCGGTAAACCCTGCCCTGAGGATAAAACTGATAAAGAAATTATGTTTGAAAAAATCATGAAAAAATGGAGTCGTAAAAATAATTAGCTTTAAATAAGTGAGCAAATAATATGTTTATCCGTATTGATAAGCTTAAATTACTTAGGAGTAAGCCATGACCACCAAACAACTATCATCACTTTTTGTATTTAATTTATTAGTTGTAAGTGCACAGGCTAATGCAAACCAGCGCTGGTACGTTGTTAACGACTCAGTAATGGGCGGTGTATCTAATAGCCAATTCACACAAACTCAAGAAAGTTTGCTGTTTACAGGCAATGTTTCGCTTGATAATAACGGCGGTTTTGCATCAATACGTACAGAGCTAAACACACAAAGCCAAAATACTAAAGCCATAGCGCTGCGTGTTAAGGGTGACGGGCAAACTTATCAGCTTAGGCTCAGAACAACTAATTCTCTTGATGGTGCAGCGTACACTCACTCATTTAAAACAGTAAAAAATGAATGGGTAGATATAAACTTTGCTCCGAGTGATTTTACTTTAACGTATCGCGGTCGCGTGCTTGAGCAACAACCAACTATTGATTTTGATGATATTAAACAACTAGGCTTTATGATTGCAGGCAAGCAAGAAGGTAAGTTTAAACTTGAAGTGGGTAAAATTGAGTTTAAAAGCTAGCCCACCAGCATGTTGGTGGCGCTAAATAGTATAGTCGTCGCCCCGCCTCTTCATTTCACTAATAACCAGCTCAACCATTTGTTGTTTTATTGCTGCTTGCTCTGATTTCAACTCTCCAAGTTGCAGCTCTAGCATGTCTATTTGCTCTTGTTGTTGCGTGTTTTTATATTGTTTTGCACCTAGATGCTCTGCATCTAAAGTTAAACTTGCATCACTTTTATCTAACTCACTTGCAGAAGTATTTATAGTTAAACTACGTTGTACGGGACTTTGTTTAAGCTTGTTAATTTGTTCTTGCAGCGCAATAACTCGCCCAGTAAAGTGCTTGTATACTTTTTCTAGATTTTTATATTGATTGCTAAACGTAGCGTTATCTTCACTATATTCTTGCGCTTTGGTATCTAGAAACTTAGATAACACATATTTTGGCTCTTCTTCATTCTCTTCCTCGCTCTTTTCTTCACTCGCTTTTTCAACAGATAGTTTATCTGATTGCGCTAAAGGTTGAGTATTTGGGTTGTGTACTTGGTATGGAATGGGAGTCGATGAAATCTTCATTATTTTGTCCCTAAAATAGCTTTACAACTATTATAGGTATCGACCTCGTATTAAAATCCTTAAGTAAATTTTATTGTTAGCTAGAAGCAAAAAGCCCCACTTTATTAAAGTAGGGCCTTAGCAGCTTATTACTTCAAATAAAATTACGACTCAATAGCCAGTAACTCTACTTCAAAAATAAGTACTGAAGCAGGAGGAATACTCCCTACACGTTTTTCGCCGTACGCTAATTGATGCGGTACATAAAAGGTGTATTTGTCGCCTGGGCTCATCAGTTGTAAGCCTTCAGTCCAACCTTTAATAACTTGGTGTAAACCAAAGCTAATCGGTGTTTTACGCTCTACTGAGCTGTCAAACACAGTGCCGTCGATTAGCGTGCCATGGTAATGCACGTTAACCATACTTTTTGGGGTTGGTGTGTTTTCACTATCGCTTTTATGGATTACTTTATACTGTAGGCCAGATGCGGTTTCGACCACGCCCTCTACTTTTGCGTTAGCGGCTAAATAGTCTGCCCCTATTTGTGCATTTATACCTGCTTGTTGTTTTGCTTTTTTACTATTTTGAAATATTAAAAAACAAAAAATGGCGATAACCACCGCCAAAATTATATTGATCATCATTAACCTTTTTCGTTGTTTAGCTTTTCACTATATAGTTCTTCGTCTTTTTCGTCGTCATCATCGCCATTAACTATGTCGGCAATTTCTTTAAGACGAGCAAGTGCAATACCGTTTACTGAGTTTTCTGGATACTGGTCATCAATAATATCGCCAGCTTCTATATCCATTAATAAGTTAAGCGCTTGGTCTACGGTTTCTACTGCGTAAATATTAAATTTACCCGCTTCAACCGCATTAAGTATTTCGTCATCAAGCACTAAGTTAACTTGGTTTGATTTAGGAATAATAACGCCTTGCGAACCTGTTAAACCACGCATTTTACACAGTTTAAAAAAGCCTTCTATTTTTTCGTTTACGCCACCAATGGCTTGTACATCGCCGTGTTGGTTTATAGAGCCTGTAAGCGCAATAGACTGACTAATTGGTAGGCTTGTAATAGACGAAATAAGCGCACATAACTCTGCTAAAGATGCGCTATCGCCATCTATGTAGCCATAGCTTTGCTCAATAGCAATATTAGCGCTAAGCGTTAAGCTAAAGTGCTGCGCATATTTATTACCAAGGTAGCCGGTAAGTAGCATAACGCCTTTTGAGTGAATTGCTTTACCAAGTTCGGCTTCACGCTCTACATCTATTACACCATCGGCGCCCGCATAAACCGTTGCCGTAATACGCGCTGGAGTACCAAATGAGGTATCGCCAATGTGCAGTACCGTTAAGCCATTTACTTTACCTATGGCTTGGCCGTCGGTTGCAATAAGTGTGTGACCTTCTTTTATGTCACTGAGCATATTTTCGCTAATTTGGCCGGTACGGTATTGCTTACCTTCAATGGCTTCGTCAATATGGTGCGCGTCAATAACGGTTAATTTATCTTGTTTTGCGTAGTAACTCGCTTCTGCAATAAGCTCAAGTACATCAGCAAAACGCGCTGATAATTTATTTTGATGCTCAGCTTGGCGGTAACTAAATTTAAGTAAACGCACCATAGCAGCCTGCGTTGCAGTGCACTTTAATGTTTGCTCGCAATACTCGGTTACTTTAGTAATAAACTGGTATTGCAATTTATCGCTACTTGGCAAGTAGTAATCAAAATCGGCTAATACTCTAAATAGCTCTGCAAATTCTTCGTCGTATTCACCTATGGTGTAGTACAACTCGCGCGAACCTAATAAAATAATTTTAACATCAAGCGGTATAAGCTGCGGGCGAAGTGTAAAGCTCGTACCTACTGTGCTGTCTTGGTACGGTAAATCGTTTTTAATTTGGTGTGTTTTTAACGCGAGCTTTAAACCATCCCACACTTGTGGGTTTGCCATGATTTTTTCAGCGTACATAATTAAATAGCCGCCATTAGCACGGTGTAATGCACCTGCCTGAATTGAGCGATAACAAGTAATTAAAGAGCCTTGCGATGTTGAGTACTCAATTTTGCCAAATATATTGCCAAACGTTGGGTTAGGCTCGTACACAACCGGCGCTGCGTCGTCTTCTTTAAACTCAACTAAAATGTTAGGTGCAAAAAAGTCGGTAAGCATGCCTTTGCGGTCAAAGTCTTCTTTGCTTTCTTCACTTTCATCTTCGTCATCTAGCCATTCAAGTACCGCGTCTATAATTTCGATGCGAATATCTTTTAAATAACGCAGTACGCCAATATGAGTTGCGTATTTATGTTCTAAGTCTTTTAAAAGTGGTTTAGTGGCTTGCTCTGCTGTCGACTTTTTAAGGTTGCGTTGTTTTTCTTTTGATTCGCGTTTCCAACGTGGCAGCTCTATTAACGCTTCTATTAATGCATCTTCTAGCTTTTCAATTTTTTCAAAAAACTCTTCACGTAACGTTTCTTCAAGTTCGCCAAATTCGCTGTCGCTTAATTGTTTACCATCTACAAGTGGTGCAAACCCTACTGAATTTTTTTCTTCTACTAATGCAACGCTTTGCTCAAATGCTGCAATTTCTACTGCGGTAATAGCACTGTCGTAGGCGTCGTTAAATTCACGGTCGATTGATTTTTTCTTACGCTGATACGCTGGGTTATCAAATGCAGCAGGAAAAGTGTCGAGCACTTCATCTAAAAATGAATCTATGTCGTCACTAAGTTGTTTGCTTTGCCCTGGTTGCATAAACAATGCAATGGGCTCTCTGTGATCATCATAATTATTTACGTATAACCATTCGTTTGGCGTTGAGCGGTCTTTTGCGTGTTGCTTAAGTTTATCTTTAACAAGCGTAAAACGCCCGTGAGCGGCCTCGCCCATTACATAAACGTTGTAACCCGGCAGTTCCATCCCTAATGAAAAATCTAAAGCACTTTGGGCGCGTTGTTGGCCTATAAACGTAAGTTGCTCTGGGTATGGATTGCTCATGCACGTGTTTACGTGATTAGTAGATATACTCGGTGCGAGCTTTGAAACAGATAGTGGCAGCAATTTTTTCGTCATTCTAACTTCTTTTTTTACCAGCATATTCGCTGGCCTTTGGGCGTATTAAGTGGCCCGCAGCCACTTAATACTTATATTTAAGGGTGCAGTGCCTTACGACTAAAATAGATTCCATCACATTCAATACACGGTGTAATTTGTGTAGCGTGATAAACATCGTAACTATGGGTGCAATTCTTACATACTAATGTGCCCATGGCTATCCATTCGCCTGCGTGATACACACCATTGTGCTTAAAATCTTGACTTAAAGATTGCCACTCAAGCTGGGTTTTATCTTCTATGTGCGAAAGTTCAAACCAAAGAGACTCTTTAAGCTCTTGCCATGCAAGCGAATTATAGTGTGATTCGTTCTCTACTATATGTTCAATATCATTCTTTAAATAGCTTTTGTAGAGCTCATATCTTTCTTGACTTAAATCTTTAAGCGCCTGCTCAGATTCAACAAACCCAGAAACCACATCTTTTAAACCATGCTCTTTTACATCTTTTATCCAATGGGTAAAACTGCTAAGCCATGTTTTGTAATCAGTCATTTTTTACTCCTTCAAAATTGCTGTTAAATCAGTCTGTAACTTATGTCTTTAGCTAACCACACTATAAAAAAGCAGGTTAACCCGCACTGAAAGTTACAATTTAATAAAAGCATGTTTTTGGCGCTGTGAATAGTGTTTTATTTGGGGTATCCTAACGGCAATTTTTTATTAGTTTGCAAGAAGTCTGGAACCATAGATGCAAGAGCAATATAACCCGCAAGATATAGAGTCAAAAGTACAAAGCTACTGGGAAGAAAACCAGGTATTTAAAGTCACTGAAGATGAGAGCAAAGAAAAGTATTACTGCCTTTCTATGTTCCCTTATCCGAGTGGTCGACTGCATATGGGTCATGTGCGTAACTACACCATTGGTGATGTTGTTTCTCGTTTCCAGCGCCTGCAAGGCAAAAACGTAATGCAACCTATGGGTTGGGATGCGTTTGGTTTACCTGCAGAAAACGCTGCTATTAAAAACAAAACAGCACCCGCTAAGTGGACATACGAAAATATTGATTACATGCGCACCCAACTTAAGCAATTAGGTTTTGGTTATGACTGGGATCGTGAAATTGCGACGTGTCATCCAGAATACTACAAGTGGGAGCAGTGGTTTTTCACTAAGCTTTACGAAAAAGGCCTAGTGTATAAAAAAATGTCGACAGTTAACTGGGATCCAGTGGATCAAACAGTACTCGCTAACGAGCAAGTTATTGACGGTCGCGGTTGGCGTTCAGGCGCTGTAGTTGAGCAAAAAGAAATTCCACAGTGGTTTATTAAAATTACCGACTACGCACAAGAGCTACTTGACGATTTAGATAAGTTAGAAGATTGGCCAGAGCAAGTTAAAACAATGCAGCGTAACTGGATTGGCCGCTCTGAAGGGTGTGATATTGAATTTAAACGCACCGATAACGACGAAACATTTAGCGTATACACAACTCGTCCAGACACCTTTATGGGTGTTACATATGTTGCTGTTGCCGGTGGCCACCCTATTGCACAAGAAGCCGCTAAAAATAGCGATGCTATTGCAATGTTTGTTGAAGAATGCAAAAACACCAAAGTTGCCGAAGCAGACATGGCAACAATGGAGAAAAAAGGCATAGCAACAGGTTTTTACGCCACTCACCCATTAACGGGCGAGCAAGTACCAATTTGGGTTGCTAACTTTGTATTAATGCATTACGGCTCAGGCGCTGTAATGGCAGTACCTGCACACGATCAACGCGACTTTGAGTTTGCAACAGCGTACGGCTTAGATATAAAACAAGTTATTGCACCTGCTGAAGGTTCAGACCTTGAAGTAAACCTAAAAGAAGAAGCGTTTACTGATAAAGGCGTACTTGTAAATTCGGGTGAATTTAACGGTCTAGATTTTGAAGCAGGTTTTAAAGCTATTGCCGACAAATTAGAAGCACTAGGCGTTGGTGAGCGTAAAGTAAACTTCCGTCTACGTGACTGGGGTGTGAGCCGTCAGCGTTATTGGGGTTCGCCAATTCCAATGCTTAGCGATGAAGATGGTAAAGAACTTGCTGCCACAGAAGATATGCTACCTGTTCGCTTACCAGAAGATGTAGTCATGAACGGTGTAACGTCACCGCTTAAAGCAGACCCAGAGTGGGCTAAAACAACAGTAAATGGCGCACCTGCGTTTCACGAAACTGATACGTTTGACACCTTTATGGAATCGTCTTGGTACTACGCACGTTACTGTAGCCCACGCTACGACGAAGGCATGCTAGATCCTGCGGCTGCTAACTACTGGTTACCAGTAAACCAATACATTGGTGGTATTGAGCATGCAATTTTACACTTATTGTACTCGCGCTTTTTCCATAAATTATTACGTGACTTTGGTTTAGTAAACTCAGACGAGCCGTTTGACCGCTTACTTTGTCAAGGTATGGTACTTGCTGAAACATTTTATCGTAAAGATGAAAAAGGCGGCGACATTTGGATTTCGCCAACTGATGTAAATACCGAAACTGACGATAAAGGCCGCGTAACTAAAGCATGGCACAAAGAAGATGGTGAACCGGTATTTTCATCAGGCATGAGCAAAATGTCTAAGTCTAAAAACAACGGTATAGACCCACAACATGTAATTGCCCAGTATGGTGCAGATACAGTGCGTTTATTCATGATGTTTACAGCACCACCAGAGCAAACGCTTGAATGGTCAGACTCGGGCGTAGAAGGCGCGCATCGCTTCTTAAAACGTGTATGGAAATACGCGGTAGACGTTAAAACCGTAGGTTACCAAGCACTTGATAAATCAGCGCTAACAAACCCACAAAAAGTATTACGTCGTGACTTACACAAAGCAATCGCTAAAGTGACTGATGATGTTGAACGTCGTCAAACCTTTAACACCGCTATTGCCGCTATTATGGAGCTTTCTAATAAGTTATTAAAAGCACCACTGAGCGACAAACAAGATGTTGCTATTGCCAACGAAGCACTTGAAGCATTAATTATTATGCTTGCACCCATTACTCCGCATTTATCGCATGAGCTTTGGAAAGAGCTTGGTAAAGAAGGTGAAATTTTAGATGCTGCGTGGCCAAAAGTTGACGAGTCGGCTCTTGTAGAAGATGAAAAATTAATCATCGTGCAAGTAAATGGCAAACTTCGCGCTAAGTTAACCGTTGCCGCTGGTGCAACTCAAGAGCAAGTAGAAGCCCTTGCGTTTGCAGAATCTAACGTCACTAAATTTACAGATGGCTCAACTATTCGTAAAATTATTTACGTACCAGGCAAACTACTTAACTTGGTAGCTAACTAATATGGCTGCATTTAACGCCATTAAAAATGGACTAGCCTTAGTGCTAGTCTGTTTTTTGTTATCAAGCTGTGGCTTTCATTTAAAAAAAGCCTCTAGCTTGCCTGATAACTTAAAACAGCTAACACTTGTAGGCGATGACGAAAAATCGACTTTATTTACTGAGCTTAAAAAAGAACTTAAAGCGAGTAATGTAAAGCTAGTATCGTCAGCTAAAGATAAAGCTCAATTGTATTTACGTAAAGAAACTATCGAACGCCAAACTCTTTCGTTATTTCAAAATGGTCAGGTTGCTGAATACGAGCTCGCTTATGGCGTATCGTATGTAGTTAAACGACCAGGCGAAAAAGCGATAGAAAAACGCTTTGAACTGTACCGTAATTACCAAGACGATCCGGATCATGCATTAGCAAAAGCAAAAGAGCTTGAGCTACTCATTAGCGAGATTCGTGAGCAAGCCAGTCGTCGTATTGTTAGAGAGCTGTCGCAACTATAATGCGCTGTTACGCTAATCAACTACCGAGTGAACTAAGTAAAGGGCTAAAGCCTTTTTATTTAGTATTTGGTGAAGAGCCTTTTCAAGAAGCGCAATGCGTACAGCAAATTCGTGACGTTGCTAAGCAACAAGGGTTTGATGAGGTAATTAAGTTTACTTTAATGCAAGGGTTCGATTGGCAAGAAATTATAGCTCAGTATCAAAGCATGTCGCTGTTTAGTGCGCGCACTATTATTGAGCTTGATTTAAACCAACAAAAACCAGGCGTTATTGGCAGCAACACCTTTAAAAAAGTGGTTGAACTGGTTAATCCCGATACTATTTTAATTGTTAAAGGCGCTAAAGCCAGCCAAGAAGTACAACGTGGTGCGTGGTTTAAAGCCCTTGATAAACTAGGCGTATTTGTTCCTTGTTACCCGCTTACAGGCACTCATGTAAAACGATGGCTTGACGATCAATGCCAACGTTTATCGCTCAATGTACAAAACGACGCCAAAATAAGCTTAATTAATGCTACTGAAGGTAACTTATTAGCGTGTTTTCAGGAGCTTGAAAAACTCTCACTACTGCACGGCAATGCTTTAATTACTCAGCAATTAGTGATGCAAGGGCTTTTAAATCAAGCCAAGTTTGATATTTTTGATTTAAGTGATGCACTATTAAATGGTCACGCTAAACAAGCTATAAAAGTATTAAACAAACTTGCGAGCGACAACACCGAAGTGGTGAGCATTTTGTGGGCGATCACCAAAGAGCTTAATACACTAATAAGCGTGCAACTTGGTTTACTAAATGGCGAGCCTATTGCTAATTTATTTAAACAAAAGGCTATTTGGAAAAACCAACAAGGCCCTGTTCAAAATGCTATTAACCGGTTAAACATGCACACACTAGAGCAAATAAATAGTGATGTAGCGTTGTTTGATGCCAGTTATAAGCAAGGTAAGTTAATAGCACCTTACCAAGCGCTTGCACATATTTGCATTAAATTTTGCCAGCCGCTTAACATTCCTATGCCGTGCCACACGGCTAATTAATAAATAGCTAATGGGTGTTAAATGATCGCAATTTTTGGTGGTACCTTTGACCCAGTTCATTTAGGCCATATAAATATGGCGCAGCAATGCGTAAATGCGTTTAATTTAGATACGCTTTACTTTATGCCCTGTGCACTCCCTGCACATAAAGCTGCGCCGGGTATTAGTACACAGCACCGAATTAATATGCTCAACGCAGCCATTGCACCTTATCCTCATTTTAAACTCGATTTAAGAGAACTTAATCGAACCGGTCCATCGTATTCGCTACTTAGTTTGCAAGAACTTCGTAAAGAGCACCCCACTACACCTATTTTATTTTTAATTGGTATGGACTCGTTTAACAACCTAGATAAGTGGTTTGAGTGGAAGGCAATAACGCAGCTTTGTCATATTGTGGTGTATCAACGCCCTGCTCAAAATTGCACTGTTAATGGCGAGCTTAAAAGCTATATGCAACACGCAAATGCCAGCGAAGTAGCAACACTTAAACAGTCACTTGCCGGTAAACTTTATTTTTTACCGGGCGAAATGCTCGATGCGGCCTCAAGTACAATTCGTAAGCAGCTAAAAATAAGTAATAAAAAGAATGAACTATTGCCCGATGCAGTGAGTCATTACATACAAATGCATCAGCTCTATCAAATTGATGCTTAAAAACTCCTAGCGTGTTAAAATGCGCGCCATTAAATTTTTAAATTGAGACAAAACCTTGGATTCAAAACAACTACTCGCCTTTGCAATGGATAAAATTGACGATATGAAAGCGCGTGACATCGTTCATATTGACGTAACTAAGACATCAGATATCACAGATTACATGGTAATTTGTTCTGGTACTTCTAAACGTCACGTACAGTCAATTGCTGATCACTTAGCAAAAGAAGCGCGTCATGCAGATTCAGAACCACTAGGTTATGAAGGTGAAGGCGACGGCGAATGGGCACTGGTTGATTTAGGTGATGTGGTTGTACACGTGATGCAAAGCGAAGCACGTATCTATTACGATCTAGAAAAACTGTGGGGCTAAACGCTCACTCATTTTAGACAATGCTTGGAAGTAATACGTGAAAATACAAATGATTGCTGTTGGTACCAAAATGCCAGCATGGGTAGAAACGGGATTTGCAGAATATCAGCGCCGTTTCCCTAAAGATATGGCCCTTGAGTTAATTGAAATTCAAGCCGGAAAACGTGGTAAAAATGCAGATATAAAGCGTATTTTACACATTGAAGGTGAAAAAACATTAGCGGCTATTCCAAAAGGCAATCGTATTGTAACGTTAGAGGTAACAGGGAAAGCGCTGGATACTCACCAACTTGCTAAAAATATGGAAAAATGGCAACTCGATGGCCGCGATGTAAGTTTACTTATTGGCGGACCTGAAGGACTTGCTCCAGAGTGCATTGCAGCTTCTGAGCAAAAATGGTCGTTATCTAATTTAACATTGCCGCACCCTTTGGTGCGTATAATTGTTGCAGAGAGCCTTTACCGAGGCTGGAGTTTAAATAACAACCATCCTTATCATCGCGAGTAACCCCTTGCCATGCTAAAACATAGACCCACTATTCGTGACCACTCCGCAGAGGCAAACTTATTTGCTAGGCGAGCATTCGTGGGTTTTGTTTTTGTATTAGGATTAGTCGCTGTATTACTTTCTAATCTTTATACTATTCAGGTCGAAGATCACCAAGACTACCAAACCCGCTCTAACGACAACCGCATTAAAGTTATTCCTATTGCACCCAACCGTGGTTTAATTTACGACCGTAACGGTGTGCTACTTGCTGAAAACAAACCGGTTTACAACCTTGAAGTCATCCCCGAAGAGGTCGATGACCTTGACGTATCGCTTGATCAAATAAGTAAAATAATTGCGATTACAGAGCAAGATAAACAAGACTTTTTAAAAGATATAAAACACACCCGCCGTTTTAAATCACAAGTACTAAAAGCCCGCTTAGACGAAACTGAAGTGGCGAAATTTTCGGTTAATCAACATAAATTCCCAGGTTTTAGTATTGAGGCTCGCCTTGCTCGCCACTACCCATTTGGCGATACGCTAACGCATGCGCTTGGATATGTTGCAAAGCTTAATAGAAAAGAGCTAAACCAATTAGAACAAGAAGACCGAGCAACCAATTACCGCGCTACGTATGATATTGGTAAGCTTGGATTAGAAAAATACTATGAAGAAACATTGCACGGTAAGGTGGGTTCACAACGAGTAGAAGTTAATAACCGTGGCCGCGTAATTCGTACCCTAAGCATGACCCAGCCACAACCCGGTAGCGATTTAGTATTGACCTTAGACATTGGCTTACAACAAATTGCACAGCATGGGCTTAAAGATATGCGTGGCGCTGTGGTAGTTATGGACGCCAAAGATGGTGGCGTGCTTGCGCTTTATTCAAACCCAAGTTACGACCCTAATTTATTTGTACATGGCATTAGCAGCAAAAACTATAAAGCGCTTTTGAATCAAGATCGCCCATTAATAAACCGTACTACGCAAGGTCGTTACGCACCGGCCTCGACAGTAAAACCGTTAATGGCTGTGTTAGCGCTTGAAGAAAACATAGTAAATGAAACAACATCGATGTGGGATCCTGGCTTTTTTCAAATTCCAAACGTTGAACACAAATGGCGAGACTGGAAACGGTGGGGTCATGGTCATGTTGATGTATACAAAGCGATTGAAGAGTCTTGTGATACTTACTTTTACGATGCGGCTTATCGATTAGGCATAACTAAAATAAGCGACTTTATGGCCCGTTTTGGTTACGGTGATTTATCGGGTATTGATATTCATGAAGAAACCACTGCTATACTACCTTCAAAAGAATGGAAAGAAGGGCGCTTTAAAGAGTCTTGGTGGCGCGGCGATACTATTTCAGTAGGTATTGGACAGGGTTACTGGACTGCTACACCGATTCAAATTGCAAACGCGACTAACATATTGGTTAATCGTGGTATTAACCACCCACCCCATTTGGTACAAGTGGTTAAAAAAGATAATGACGTAACGCAAATTAATAACGAAGAAAAACCCCCTATTATTTTAAAAGATCCGCGCCATTGGCAGGTATCGTTAGATGCAATGCATAATACAGTGCAAAAAATATCTGGCACAGCGCATAAAGCTTTTAAAGGGACTAACTACGACTCGGCTGGTAAAACCGGTACCGCGCAAGTAGTTAGTATTGCACAAGGTGAGCGTTACGATGCAAAATCTCTTAAAGAACGCCAACGCGATAATACAATTTACATAGGCTTTGCACCTTATAACGATCCAAAAATTGTGGTTTCTGTTGTATTAGAAAACAACCATGGCGGTATTCAAATTGCTCGCCAACTTATGGATTACTACTTTGCAGCCAATCCTGTTAATCTTGCAAGGAACGATACACCATGACCGCTTTGCACGATAAACGCTCTATTTGGATGCGTATGCACCTAGACCTGCCACTGCTTATTGCATTACTCATAATGATGGCAGGCAGCATAATAGTTGTGTACAGCGCGAGCGGGCAAGAGTCTTCTATGATGATTAGGCATATGACCCGTATGGGTGGGGCTATTGCTGCTATGATTGTTTTAGCTCAGTTTTCACCTGCCACATTAAAACGTTTAGTAATCCCACTTTATTGTGTTGGGTTATTAATGCTAGTAGGTGTGCTTTTGTTTGGCGTAAGCTCAAAAGGTGCACAGCGATGGCTCGATTTAGGCGTTACACGGTTTCAACCTGCTGAACTAATGAAATTAGCAGTACCTATGATGGTTGCTTGGTATATAGGGCGTAATCACCTACCTCCCCGCCCATTGCACTTAATTATTGGTTTTATGATTGTAATGCTTCCCACATTATTAATTAAAGAACAGCCCGATTTAGGTACTGCCATACTTATTGCAAGTTCAGGTATATTTGTATTGTTTTTATCTGGATTAAGTTGGCGTTTAATCGGCTTTTTAAGCTCAATTGTAGCGCTTGCCGCATGGCCATTTTGGCACTACGGTATGCACGATTACCAAAAACAACGTGTACTTACTTTTTTAGACCCTGAGAGCGATCCACTTGGTTCGGGTTATCATATTATTCAATCTAAAATTGCTATTGGCTCAGGCGGTATAGAAGGTAAAGGCTGGCTGCTTGGTACACAATCGCAATTAGAGTTTTTGCCAGAGCGCCACACCGACTTTATATTTTCGGTTTTAAGCGAAGAGTTTGGTTTATTTGGTGTATGTGTTTTACTAAGCCTGTATTTGTTTATTATTGGCCGTGGTTTATACATTGCTGTTAATGCACAAGATGCATTTGGTAAGTTGCTCGCAGGCGCACTCACCCTGACCTTTTTTGTGTACGTATTTGTAAACATAGGTATGGTATCTGGTTTATTACCTGTTGTTGGCGTACCTTTACCACTTATAAGTTATGGTGGTACATCGATGGTGACGCTCATGGCAGGATTTGGCATTATTATGTCAATTGCGACAGATAAAAGGATGCTTTTAAAATAATGCGACACACTAATCAGCTTATATTTACTACATTATTAATTTTACTTTTAAGTGCTTGTAGTAGCGGTTCTGGTAGCCGTTATAGCATGCGCCACGATGCAGCTCCACTTAGAGCCCCTACTACGCTTGAAATGCAAGACGCGATAGTAACCGAAACCACTAAAAGTGCCAGCGCAAGCCGCCCGTATACCGTGCTTGGTAAAAGCTATTCCCCGATGCTTGATGAAACAGGTTACTCTGAGGAAGGCATTGCCTCTTGGTATGGTCGTAAATTTCATGGTTATCACACCTCAAACGGTGAAACCTACGATATGTTTGCCATGACCGCAGCGCATAAAACGCTGCCGCTACCTAGCTTTGTTAAAGTAACCAATACCGCAAATGGTAAATCGGTAATAGTGCGCGTAAACGACCGTGGCCCGTTTCATGACGATAGAGTGATTGACCTTTCGTACGCAGCCGCTTATAAGCTTGGCTACTACACCCATGGTACAGCAAAGGTTAAGCTAGAGGCCGTTACGATTGCGGGCGCAACTGCGCGTCAAACCTATATTCAAGTAGCTGCAGGTAGTATACTTGCCAATATTGAAGCACTTGCCAGTACATTGCGAGATCAATACAAATTACCAACAAATATCGTTCAAAAAGACGACATTTACAGACTGCATTTAGGGCCAATAAAAGACACCCCTCATGCAGACGAAGTATTAAAAAAATTAAAACAAAATCAATTTCAAAACGCGTTCTTGCTTTACACTCAGTAAGACCTTTAGAATGGCGTAACGCGAATCTTTAACTTTAACCATTAATGAGTATGATGAAATCTATTAAACATAAAATCCTCAAAGGTGTATGCGGCCTCGTTTGTACAGCCGCCGTATTCTCAGCCAGCGCCCAAATTATTCCGGCACCACCTCAAGTTAATGCAAAAGGTTATTTTTTAGTCGACTTTACAACAGGTAAAGTTATTGCTGAAGGTGAAGCTGATACACAGCTAGCACCTGCAAGTTTAACTAAAATGATGACCAGTTATGTAATTGGTACTGAAATTAAAGCCGGTAACATTGCCAATACCGATATGGTAACGGTAAGCGAAAAAGCATGGGCTAAAAACTTTCCAGAATCTTCTAAAATGTTTATTGAAGTAGGTAAGCAAATTAGTGTTGATCAGCTTAACCACGGTATTATTATTCAATCTGGTAATGATGCATGTGTTGCAATGGCTGAGCATATTGCTGGAAGCGAAAGCGCATTTGCTGATTTAATGAATGCACATGCGGCTAAATTAGGTATGAGCAACAGCCACTTTATCAACAGCCACGGCCTTGATACTGACGAGCACTTCACAACTCCGCGCGATATGGCAACCCTCGGCGCTGCACTGATTCGTGATGTACCAGACGAATACGCACTTTATAAGCAAAAGTCATTTACGTATAACGGCATTAAGCAATATAACCGTAACTCATTATTGTGGGACGAAAGCTTAGATGTTGACGGTATTAAAACTGGCCATACATCAGAAGCAGGCTACAGCCTAGTTACCTCAGCAACTAAAAACGATATGCGTTTAATTGCTGTTGTTATGGGTACTACCAGCGAACGTGCTCGTAAAGTAGAAAGTAAAAAGCTACTTAACTATGGTTTTCGTTTTTATGAAACAATTACTCCGTACAAAGCAGGCGATAGCTTTGCAGAACAACGTATTTGGATGGGTAACAAAGAAAATGTATCTTTAGGTATTTTAGAAGATACACCAATTACTATCCCACGTGGTCAGCATAAAAACCTTAAAGCTAACTTTGAGCTAGATAACACGCTTGAAGCACCACTAGCAAAAGGTACTAAAGTAGGTACATTATTCTTACAACTAGAGGGCGAAGATATTGCTCAATACCCGCTAGTAACACTTGAAGAAGTGGAAGAAGGCAGCTTCTTTAGCAAAATTTATGATTACTTACGTTTACAGATAATGTAGTAATTTACAGTTGCCCTACTAACGTGGGTAACTAATTTAAACGTCTCCACTGTGAGGCGTTTTTTTTTGCTTGAAAAATGTTAGAATGCGCCCCATATAAGCAAGACTGCTAATTGCCTATCTGTATTAAGCTTCGAGCTTGCATAGAGTCCACACTTTTGTATGAGGAGTCACCGTCGTGGTTCAACCTGTTAAAGATACTAAATTTGATGAGTACCTAGAGTACCCTTGCCCATTTACATTCAGAATAATGGGTTTAGCTAATGTAAACTTAACTGATCAAATTTTAGCTAAGTTACAACCAATAGCACCTGGCGATTACGCCCCTAAAGTAAAACCAAGCAGCAAAGGTAATTACGAGTCAGTAAGCCTTGTAGCAACAGTTACTAGTGGCAAACACATTGAAGAAATTTACAACGTGATCAGCAATATTGATGACGTACGCCACATGCTTTAATCCATAGTTGAGATTTGTTGTGAACGAAAATACTTTGATCGTACGCCAACTGGGTCGCCAGCGTTATATGCCAATTTGGCAAAAAATGCAGGACTTTACCGACACTCGTGATGAAAATACGCCAGATGAAATTTGGCTTGTAGAACACGAGAGTGTATTCACCCAAGGTCAAGCAGGTAAGGACGAACACTTACTTGCTCCTGGCGATATTGAGGTGATTAAAGTTGACCGTGGCGGACAGGTAACTTACCACGGTCCAGGCCAACAAATGATGTATGTATTATTTAATCTACGTCGTTTAAAAATTGGTGTACGTGAACTAGTTACGTGGCTTGAAGAGTGCATTATTGAATCACTCGCCGAGTACGGTATTCAAGCGTATGCTAAAGCGGATGCACCTGGTGTTTACGTTAACGACAGCAAAATTGCATCTCTTGGGTTAAGAGTTCGTCGTGGTTGCTCGTTTCATGGCTTAGCATTAAATGTTAATATGGACCTAAGTCCATTTTTACGCATTAACCCGTGTGGTTATGCAGGCATGAATATGGTGCAAACTAAAGAATTAGATGGTCCTCAAAACCTAGAAAGTGCGGGTGAAGGATTGGTAAAACACATGATCAAGAAGCTTAATGCAACACAGGTTAAGCATACTGAAGGGTTTGAAAACGAATGAATAAACCAGTCAAAATGGAACCAGGTGTAAAACTACGCGACGCAGAAAAAATGGCGTTGATCCCAGTAAAAGTTTTACCTACAGAAAAAACTGAAATGTTACGTAAGCCAGAATGGTTAAAAATTCGCTTACCTAAATCAACAGATCGCATTGACGGCATTAAAAAAGCGCTACGTAAACATGGCTTACACTCGGTATGTGAAGAGGCTTCGTGCCCTAACCTATCAGAATGTTTTAACCACGGTACCGCTACCTTTATGATTTTAGGTGCAATATGCACTCGCCGTTGCCCATTTTGTGATGTTGCCCATGGTCGCCCATTAAAACCTGATGCCACTGAACCTGAAAAGCTAGCACTTACTATTAAAGATATGAAGCTAAGCTACGTTGTAATCACTTCGGTTGACCGTGATGATTTACGTGATGGTGGTGCACAACACTTTGCTGATTGTATTCGCGAGATTCGTAAACATAATCCAACTATCACTATCGAAATTTTAGTACCAGATTTTCGCGGTCGTATGGACCGTGCACTAGAGATATTAATCGAGACACCACCAGATGTGTTTAACCACAATCTTGAAACTGCGCCACGTTTATACAAACTAGCTCGTCCAGGTGCTGACTACAAATGGTCATTAGAATTACTTCGTCGCTTTAAAGAAGCTCACCCAGGAGTAAAAACTAAATCAGGCTTAATGGTAGGTTTAGGTGAAGAGATTAGCGAAATTGAAGAAGTACTTCGCGATTTACGTGCTCACAACGTAGATATGCTTACTGTTGGCCAATACCTACAACCTTCTAAACATCACTTACCGGTTAAGCGCTACGTGCCACCAGTAGAGTTTGATGGCTTAAAAGCGTATGCAGACGAAATTGGCTTTACTCACGCGGCTTCAGGCCCGTTTGTACGCTCAAGCTACCACGCAGATCAACAAGCCGCTGGTAAAGAAGTGAAATAAATAAACTTAAGTATTAAACTACTTTTATAGTAAAAAATGCCGTTAGTTAATAAATTAAACTAACGGCATTTTTGTATGTGATAAATTTTTTTTACCATTTATCAAATAAAATTAGGTTAAACCCATCTAAGTTGAGATAATTAGTACTGACATAATTATTTAGGTTCATTATGAAACTATTAGTTCGTAACTTGTCTCGTGCTACCACTGAGCATGAGCTTCGTACTTTATTTGCAGAGCACGGTAAAGTGACTACCTGTAACTTGGTACTTGATAAAGAAACTGGCCAATCTAAAGGTTTTGCCTTTGTAGAAATGCCAAACGACATAGAAAGTAAAAGCGCAATTACTGCACTTAACCAATCTACTGTTGATAAAAGTAAGATCCGCGTGAAATTAGCGGATGCTTAAGTAATAATTTATTACTTAAAGTTAAAAGAACCAGCTTGCGCTGGTTTTTTACTAATGACTGATAGTTAATCTGCAATTGAATGAAAAGTTCTCTATAAAAATTCGACATCGCTGCGGTGCTTCCTTTATATTGAAAGCCTAATTAAATAACAATATGAAGACTATGGCATCTACTCTTATAAAAAGCGCTAGCCTAAGCCTGCTAGTTGCACTCTTTGGCTGCTCAGAGCCTGCAAGCGAGAAAACTCCATTAGAAAATACAGCCGGTGTAAGCCTTAGCAATATTAAACAACATATTAAAACGCTAGCCTCGGATGACTTTGAAGGCCGAGGCCCGCTTACTCATGGTGAAGTGAAAACAGTAGGCTACTTAAGTGAGCAATATAAAGCGCTGGGTTTAACCGGAGCTTATAAGGGTAAATACTTACAGCCTGTAAAAATGGCAATGGTGACGGCCAATCAAGATATGCAGTTAAAGGTAGGTGATTTAAGCTTTGAATCAGGTAAAGACTTCACTGCGCGTACCGAGCAACTTCAGCCATTAATTGATGTACGCAATTCTGACGTTGTATTTGTTGGCTATGGTATTAATGCGCCAGAATATAAGTGGAATGATTATAAAAATATTGATGTAACGGGTAAAACAGTGGTTGTGCTAGTTAACGACCCAGGTTTTGCTACTCAAAACGATGCCCTTTTTACTGGTAATGCAATGACCTACTACGGTCGCTGGACTTATAAATATGAAGAAGCGGCTCGCCAAGGTGCAAAGGCTGTATTTATTGTTCATGAAACAGCACCTGCGGCATACCCTTGGGGTGTAGTTGAAAGTTCAAACACGGGTACTAAATACACGTTAATGGATAACAACTTAAACGCGTCTAAATTACCGGTTATGGGCTGGTTAACACTTGATGCTACCGAGCAAATGTTTAATGCTGCAAAGCTAAACTATCAAGATTTAAAGCAAGCAGCATTAAGTGATGACTTTAAAGCGACGCCACTTAACTTAAAAGCAAACCTTGCCTTTAAAAACGAAGTATCGCATGCCAAATCACATAATGTAGTTGCACAAATTACGGGTAGTGAATCACCAAACGAGTACGTGGTTATAAGCGCACATTGGGATCATTTTGGTACGAAGCAAACCGACACTGGTCCTAAAATTTACAATGGCGCAGTAGATAATGCTTCAGGCACAGCAGCGACGCTTGAAATTGCACGCATAATGAGCAAAGTGAACAAGAAAAAACCATTTAAACGCTCAATTATTTTTGCTAACTTTACAGCAGAAGAAACAGGGTTAATTGGTTCTGAAGAGTTTGCATCGGGTGCGGTTGTACCTACAAAACAAATGGTCGGTTTATTAAATATTGATGGCATGAACGTGCTTGATGGCACTGACTACATTTTACAATACGGTAAAGATTTATCGACAATGGAAAACTATTTAGCGAAGGCTGCAAAATCACAAGGCCGTGTTGTTAAAATGGAGCCTTGCCCGCAAAATGGCTTGTTTTTTAGATCTGATCATTTCTCGCTTTCTAAGCAAGGCGTGCCTAGTTTATTATTTATGAGCCTGGGCGATACCGACCCTGAATACATTGCGCATAAGTACCATAAAGAAGCAGACGACTACTCAGCTGATTGGTCGTTAGGCGGTGTTAAGCAAGATATAGATCTTATTGTTGATATAGCCACACAGCTTGCAAACAATGGCGATTGGCCAAAGTGGACGAGCGAGTCTGACTTTAAAGCTAAGCGCGCACAAGATAAGTAGTAATAGCTATTACTGAGTAATATAAAACCCTCCTACTTGGAGGGTTTTTGCTTTATACGAGCTTGCATTAATAACGTTTCGGCCTTTGCACCTAAATAAACATAAATAGCCAGTGCAATTAAAAGCCCTACCACTGCCAGCATCATCGCTATTGCAGGCATTAAATATTCCGCCTGCCCAAGTGCTGCCTTAAACATGGTTAACAACGCCTCAATTGATATAGCAATCAACACAGTAGAGATAAACCGTGTAATAGTACGCCGCGTAGATGAATGCCTAAAAATATCCTTATGCATAAGGATTTCTTCTTCAAGTATTGTTTTACCTAAATCGAATACTGCTAATGCCAAGGTGATATAAATAATAATGCTAAAGGGCTCTAGCGGATCTGAGGAGGTATCTACATGGGTTAATAAAGCGTATATATCGCCAAATACAATGTTTAATAAAAACAGCACTAAGCTAAATAAACACGCAACTATAATTCCGTACCCCGCTTTAAAATAAGGAGACATATTGGCTCGTGCTGTATCCCCCATTATAAACTCAATAAGCTGCGTTAAACTCACATCAACGACCAAGTAATGTTGATTATTAATTGGTTTTTTGAGCTCTTTTATTGCCGATATACATAAATGGTTAGTCGCTATAGAAATGTAGGGATCAGTAAAGCACACTTTATCACTTGCTTTAGCGTTCAAAAAATAGGGTCGCTCACTTAAATCTTGCTGATTACCACTCGCCCCTAACTTTTTTATATAGGCGCGTTTAAAGCAGACATTATTACCCTGCTGTAAACCTTCTGCATTTAAGCAATACTGTAATTCTAAAAATGGATATTGCTTAATAAGATAGCGTGTATCACGCTCTTTGGTCAGTCCATCTTCAATGCTCATTAAAATAGATTCAAGCAAACTGTGTATCACGTGCTCGTACTCATGGTAGCGCTCAACACTACTGATATAACTCATTCGCGCCATTTTAAATACTCATTAACCTAAGTTATAAATAGATTTGCAAGTTTAAAACCAATAATAAAATAGCTTAATAATCAGCAGCTTAATGATATTAAAATTCGAGTTTTGCACTACTTTGGTGACTAAACAGTAATATATTAAATTAAATGCACAAAAAAGCAGCTAAGTATTAAATACTTAGCTGCTTTGTGAGTATGACTGGTAAGGTTTTACAACTAACTCAAATATAAAGCCTGTTATTGAACCTTTGAAAACTCTTCTTTAGATAACTCGCCATTCCCATCTGCATCTAATTGATCAAATAACTGTACTAGTTGCGAGTTTACTTGTGCTTCTGATTTGCTAATTACGCCGTCGCCATCAGTATCAAAAGAACCAAAATCTACCGCAGCAAACGCAGCTGAAGAAGAAGCAAGGGCTACAAGAGCTAGAGTTTTGTGTAATGTTTTCATAATCGTTTCCTTAGGCTTTGTGCCTGATTAGGGATAAGAAGTCCTTTTCAAAGATCCTTTAGGAGTAAAGTTTGAATAAATTAATATTCAAAAAAATCGTTTTCTGTCGGGCCACCGCTACTTTGAATGTCCAGCTCATCAAATTGCTCTATCACTTGTGCCGATCCTTCAGCTTGGCTAATTAAAGCGTTGTCGTCTGCATCGAGTGTTTCAAAGTGTGTGTTTGCAAATACTACTGACGAAGAAACAATAGCCATAAGTACAAATGTTGATTGTAGCTTTTTCATAATTTAATCCTTTAATAGTATGCGGTGTCCCAAATAAATTTGCTCTATAGTGCTCTCTAGTCACTTCCTGGTTATTCTTTTTAGTAGGCTCCCTTGCCTACTTAGGTTGTCTTTGGCAACTCAGAATTTAGATAACATCACAGAGCATTAACTGTTTAAGGCTTTAATTTTAGGCCTTAGAAAACTCATCTTCAGATAACTCACCGTCTTGGTTTGTATCGAGTTCTTCAAATTGGCCTAAAAGTTCTGCATCTACTGATGCTTCGGCTAGGCTAATTGCGCCATTACCATCTACGTCTAGCGTATCAAAATCTGTTGCTGCAAAAGCCGCTGATGAAGAAGCTAGCGCCATTAGTACTAGTGTTGATTGAAATGTTTTCATAATAGTATTCCTTCATTGGGTTGTTGCGATTAAGGCCTTTGGCTTTCATCACGTTTTGCTTAATACACTCTAGGTATTACAACTTCGGTGCCACTTTTTATTTATTGCTTAAAAACAATGGGTTAAATAATATAAAGCGAGAGAAGCTTAATTAGGAGAGGTGTTGTTGTTGCTATTTAGCAACGGCCATTTAACTAAAAACAATAACTCAATATAAATCAACTAGTTAAGTTTAATTAAAAAGACACACTTTAGCTAAAAAGCCAATAAGGGGAGCGTTTGGGTTAGTCTTCAAAATAAACTGAATATGAACATGGGAATAACATAGGGTTTATTCAAGTTTATTAAAAAATTAACTTATTTAAAATTAGATAGTTATATTATTTTTGAGATTTATTATAAAAATTTTGGAAGGATATTTTGAAATTAACTGTTTTGTTGCCAAATGGCGAATTTATCTAGGAAGGTTGCAGTGTGAAAGCTAAGTTATAGCATTGAGTTCATAACTTAATGCGCCGTAAAATATAGGTTCGCTTGAGTTAAGCAAACCTACATCGTGTGCCAGCCATCTACAAAAGCGCTACTATTAGAGGGAGGTAAATTATATAGATTTAAACTACTTCCACCCTTGTAGCCACTTTTGGTTATCTTTTAAATCTCGCCAACTAATTGGATATTGATTTTTTGACATAACAGCCTCGGTAATACATTCAATTACGTTGCCATCTTCATCAAATTCCACCTCAACAATAATAAAGTGCTTTTCTTTATTTATAGCAGGTGTTGCGGTCCATTTACTATTCAATAATTTTTTAGGGTTTAATTTATTCATTTAATATAGCGACTCCTGCTAATATCACAGCTTATATAAAGCAACTATACGACCCCAACACCTACTTAGTTCAGGTTACTGCGCAACTAGCTTACCTTTGTACATTTGCATTTGGCAATGAAAGTCATATTCACCAGCTTCAAGCGCAGGTAGTTTAACTGTATTGCCATCACCCATTGCCAGAGTTTTACTTATATCAAGCTGTGGAAATACCACTGTTTCGGCGCACGGCGCGCTGTCTTTTCTATCAAAGGTAAGTACAACATCTTTGTTGGCTGCCACTTTAATGTGTCCTGGCTTATAAACACCGTTATCAACGACTATTGTTACTTTGTTATCATCACTTTGTGTTTGCTCTGGTTTATATAACCAAAACCAATAAATAATTGCGGCTATTAACAATGCACCAGCTATATTAATCATCAACATAATTGTACCCCTTAGCTTAAATTACGATTTATTTGGTTTGAAAAAACGTAAGCGATTAGCGTTACTTACCACTGTAAGCGATGAAAGTGCCATAGCAGCTCCTGCTACAACGGGGTTAAGTAATATGCCAAAAAATGGATACAACACACCGGCTGCAATCGGAATACCCGCTACGTTATAAACAAAGGCACCAAATAGGTTTTGTTTAATATTTGAAATAGTTGCATTGCTCACGGCAATTGCATCGGCAAGACCATGTAACGAGCCGCGCATTAGGGTAATGTCTGCACTTTCTATTGCTACATCAGTACCTGTACCAATTGCAAAGCCTACATCGGCTTGCGCAAGTGCGGGAGCATCGTTAATACCGTCACCAGTCATACCGACTATTTCACCATTTGCTTGGCGTTTTGTTACTTCGTCAACTTTGTCATCAGGCATTACTTCTGCAATAAAGTCATCGATACCGACTTGCTTAGCAACAGCTTGTGCAGTGGCTTTGTTGTCACCTGTTAGCATAACTAGGTGGATACCTTTATCTTGCAGGCGTTTAATCGCTTCAACTGAATCCTCTTTAATAGGATCTGCTACTGCAATTAAAGCCATTAGCTTATTATTACTTGCAAAATACATGGGCGTTTTAGCATCACCGGCAAGTGTTTGAGCTTGCTCGGTTGCATCATCAACGGCTACATCGTATTTATCCATTAGCGCTTTATTACCAAACAACAATGTTTGCTCGTCAACACTGCCGGTTACACCTTTACCTGTAATTGCGTTAAAGTCGGCTACTTTACTTAAAGCTAAGCCCTGCTTTTTAGCGTGTGCCGTAATTGCTTCTGCCAGTGGATGCTCTGAGCTACTTTCAAGGCTTGCAACACGTTGCATTACTGTATTTTCATCACTGTTATTAAACGTAACTACATCGGTAACTTGCGGTGTACCTTGAGTAATAGTGCCTGTTTTATCTAAAATCATGGTGGTGATTTTAGATGTTGTTTGCAGCGACTCACCATTTCGAATTAATATTCCTGACTCTGCAGCTTTACCAATACCCACCATAACCGACATAGGGGTTGCGAGTCCTAGCGCACAAGGACAAGCAATAATAAGTACAGTGGTTATTGCAACAACGGCATAAGCAATTGATGGCTCAGGTCCAAAGTTTAACCATGCAAGACCCGCAAGTACTGCAATAATCATGACTGTTGGTACAAATATTCCTGATATAACATCAGCTAAGCGCCCTATTGATGGCTTAGAGTTTTGTGCACGCTTTACCATATTGATAATATTGGCAAGTGTGGTTTCGCTACCAATGTGCGTGGCTTTAAATAATAAAGTGCCACTTTTATTAATACTTCCGGCAACGACTTTGTCGCCCGTTTTTTTGCTTACAGCCATTGGCTCACCAGTAAGCATTGACTCATCAACCGTACTGCTGCCTTCAATAACATCGCCATCCACAGGGATTTTTTCACCCGGGCGTACGCGTACTGCATCATTTTTTACAACATCACTAATGTCGATGTCTTGCTCTTGCCCATCGCGAATTACGCGTGCAGTTTTTGGTTGCAGGCCAATTAAGCGTTTAATTGCTTGTGAGGTGCGCCCACGTGCTTTTACTTCAAAAGCGAGCCCTAAACTAATTAAACCGATGATCATCGATGATGCTTCAAAATATACGTGTCTTGCGACTTGTGGTAATAAATTGGGTGCTATTACCACAAACATTGAATACAACCACGCAGTACCTGTACCAAGCGCTATTAATGTATCCATATTTGCCGCATGGTTTTTAAATGCTTGCCATGCGCCGTTGTAAAATTGTTTACCTGATATAGCCATAACTACAAGCGTGACTATACCCACTAAAAACCAAGCTATTCGTTGTGTGTCGGTGGTTACATTCATGTCAAAAATAAGCCCGTATATCATTAACGGTGCACCGACTCCTAACGCTAATATCATATTACGCATTAGCTTTTTATAATGTGCCTCGTCTGACTTTGCTTTTTCATCAAGTGCATCTTGATCAGATTCGTTACTCATTGGCTTAGCTGAATAACCGATGTTTTCGACAGCTTTGATAAGCGTGCTTTCGCAGGCTTTACCTTCTACACGTACAGTACGCTGTGCAAAGTTCATTTCTACGTTTTGCGCGCCTTGCACGCTATTAAGGGCTTTTTCAATTTTAGCTACGCAACTGCCGCAATTAGCGCCTTCAATAATAAAGTTTTGCGCACTCTCTTTTGTATTAATCGTCATTACGCTGCTCCTTATTTGCAGAATCGTTTATTGGATCAACAAAAGATTCTATTAAACTACATACGTCACTAGCATTTGCGCCATCGGCTGATGTATCCCATTGTTCAAGCGCTGCATGCATTCTGTTTCGGAGTTTTAATGTTTCTTGAAATAGTGCTTCGGTCTCTTCTAGGCGTTTAGTAATGAGTTTACGCGTTAACGGACAAGGACAATTACCCTGCTCCGACTCACCTATAATCTGTTGAATATCTTTGAGCGAAAAGCCAAGTTGACGCGCACTAATAATAAATTTTAAACGCTGCTGATCTTGCTTTATATATTCTTGATAGCCATTTTCTTCACTGCGTATTGGATTAAGTAACCCGACACGCGTGTAATGACGAACAGTATCGGCAGTCACGCCCATTAACTTGGCGAGTTGTTTAACATACATAATTTAGCTCCGTCATGTTTCAGTAGTTTCATAATAAACCTAGGTGCAACACATAGGTCAATGACTATTTCAAAACTAATAAAATAATGACACAAATATAGTTAACTTGAGCTGATATCAGGCGTGTACTATTTGTAGGTGGTGTAATTCAGGAAAGAAGCGCCTAAATAAGGCGCATTAATCTTAGGGCGTGTGAATCTTTGGTGGTTTAATTTACATCGATATGTTTTAACATCTAGGCAAGTCATAGCCGATAACGCAGGAGCAGTTACCTAACCCACTAAGTTGTAAACCTCGCGCCGCAAGTTAATCTTCCTTGGATTGAACAAATTCAATCCACAAAGATCAACTTCATTAGTTTGATTCGCTACGGCTTTGCTCTAATTCATCACTTAGTTGCTGCGCTAAAGCTTGTATTTTAGGCATTGCATCTTGCATTAAGCTTTGTGACATTTGCATAGATTCTTGCATTACAACTGGCATTTTAGCGAGTATTTTTTGCCCAGTATCTGTTTTATAAAAGGCTAACATATCGGCAATTTCTTGTTCATTAAAATGCTTGTCGTACACGTTAACCATCATTGGCTGCATTTTAGCCCAGCTCATTTGCGTTTTTAATACTGCTGTCATATCTGCGTAGTATTTATCAAAAATTGGCTGCTCAGAAGGTTTAACGCCCATTTGATCAGACATGCCTTTCATCATGCCTTCAACTTGACCATACATAGAATCAACCATCGCATCCATGTTCATTACATTAATTAGTTCATCTATTTTTTGCTGCTTAGTCGCTTCATCTGCGTATAAACTGCTAGAGAAAATCAGTAATGATAAAAGTAATGCCTTACCCATAATAGTATCCTTTAAAATAAATAATCGATTTATAGTCACATGGTTTATCAGTATTGTAAAGGGTACAAGCAACGACTAAAAAAGCCGAATAAAATGAATTTATTCGGCTTTTTATAAGTTTACTACGTGTTAATCATCTTCTACATTATCTAGGCCTTTAGTGCCTTCTTTGGCTTTCAGCTTATGATGAATAGCTGACTTTATTAGCATGTAACCACTAATTGGTGCCGTAATTAGTAAAAATATAGTAATGAGTATTTCTCTAACACTTAGTCCATGCTCTGAATTTGCAAAATAAATCATAGCAGCAATTAACATGCTCGCCATACCAAGCGTAGTAGCTTTAGTTGGCCCATGCAAACGCATAAAAAAGTCAGGTAGTTTGATTAAGCCTATTGAGCCAATTAAAATAAACGTACCACCAAATAACAATAATATTGATACAACCCATTCGCTGATCATGCTTTCACCTTATTCAATTATATCGCCACGTAGTAAATACTTACATACTGCAACTGTACTTATAAAACCTAACATAGCAATAAGCAGTGCTGCTTCAAAATAAAGCCCGGTGTCCATACTAATGCTGTACAAAATAATTAACGCGATTACATTTATGTACATTGTATCGAGCGCTAAAACACGATCTGGCACTGATGGGCCAATAATAAGTCGCCATAAATTAAGTAATAGCGATAAACCAATCATTGAAAAAACAATGAGTAATACGGTGTCTAACATTGAAATATCTCCTTTAATGGAGCTTCGTAGCGTTGTTTAATCTGCTTAATAAGCGCTTCTTCATCTTTTAAATCGAGCACATGTATTAATAAATAGCGTTGAGTCGGTTCTTCCCCTTCCGCGAGTGATTCTGGAATAGGGTAAACCTCGGCGCTAACCGTACCAGGTGTTAATGAAACACAGCTAGCGAGTATGGTAATTGGCATATCATGCATTAAATCTATAGGGACTTTTACAAATGCAGGGCGTAACTTTTTTGCAGGCCCGATTATTAATAAAGCAACTTGTAAATTAGCCACAACAATATCGTAAAGCACTATAATCAACTGCTTGAACGCTAAACCAGGCTTTAAAATAAGTGGCTGAGGGTCGCGTAGCGAAAAACTTAGTAGCGGTATAAATATAGCAAAAAAAGTTGCCAGCACTAAGTGCCCTGCCGATACGCTATTATTTAGTAATAACCATATTACAAATAAAAATACACTTCTAAACGGTGTAGGTAACCAACGATAACGGGCTTGTAATCTCATTACGCACCTCCTCTAATTACAGCGTTAATACCACCGCTTATATCATGTAACTGCGTAGCTGCATCAAGCATGTATTCGCTTATTGGACCACCGAAAATAACTAATAATGGCGAGCAAGCCAGTAATCCAATAATGACTATTACTTGCAGTGGATGCGCATTTACGCCATCTGAATTTTCATTTTTTCTGTCTTTACGCTCCCAAAACAAGCTAGTACCTGCGCGTGAAAGTGCAATGAGTAATACAAAGCTCATAATTAAATAAACAGGCCAAAACAGCTGGGCTTGCTCACTATTTAAAGTGGTTTTAAGAATCCATATTTTGCCTATAAAACCCGATAGAGGCGGCATGCCAGCTACGGTTAACGCAGCAATAATAAAACATCCTCCCAACAGGAATGGCTGATTTACCATACGTCCACCAACGAGTCTGTCGGCAGCTTTACCTCGCTGAGTTGCAATTAAATCGGCTAATAAAAAGAGCGCCGCACATACAAGAGTTGAATGTACTAAATAGTATAAAAGCGCAGCTGTTGCATTTATGTTTTGCAATGCGACAAGAGCAACCAAAGTTCCTACCGATACCACAACCAAATTTGCGGTGAGCTTACGTAAGTCTTGCGCTGCCACAACGCCGATAGCACCTACAATAATGGTCGCAATTGCTAAGCCCCATAACCAAGGCTGGGCCATGTGCTCAAGCGAACCCGCTTGCTCACCAAATATTACGGTATATACACGTAACATGGCATAAACGCCTACCTTAGTCATAATTGCAAACAGCGCAGCGACAACAGGTTTTGCGCTTGCATAAGTATTTGGCAACCATAAGTGTAGTGGTAATAGTGCGCTCTTAAGTGCAAATACAACTAGCAGTAATAAACCACCTGCTTTAGCTAAATATACGTCGTCACCGGTTAATAATGAGACTTTTTGAGCCATATCTGCAATATTTAATGTACCAAGTACACCGTATAAAATACCCAAGCCAATTAAAAATACGCTTGAACCAACTAAGTTTAATATTACATATTGCAGAGCCGCGCGTGTATTTTGTTTATCGCCCGCATGCATAAGTAGTGAATAAGACGCTATAAGTAATACTTCAAAAAATACAAATACGTTAAATAAATCACCGGTCAAAAAAGCGCCGTTAACGCCTAACACTAAAAAGTGAACAAGTGGGTGAAAAAAGTTCCCCTTAGCATCATCACCAGCACAGCTATATAAAATAACACCTAGGCCAAGTAACGATGTAAGTGCAACCAAAAGTGTAGAAAGCATGTCGGCTACAAGCACAATACCAAATGGTGCTGACCAGTTACCGATGGCATAAACGTTAATACCCGTATTATGTACGTGTATTAAAAGAAGCACGCTAATAGCAAATGTGATAATTGCCATAATGGACGACGCAATACGACGAATATGTAAACTTTTTCCACATGGTGGTAGCAGTAAAATAACGGCTGCTAACATAGGCAGTAAAATAGGGAGAGAAGCTAAATGTTGAATCATTTTTGCTCCTTACTTTCAGCTGCACTTTTTACTAAATGGCCGTCAACATGGTCACTGCCTAAATCGGCACGCCCACGTATTGCTAAAATAACCACAAAGGCGGTCATTGCAAAGCCAATTACTATTGCAGTAAGTACTAAGGCTTGTGGCAAAGGATCGGCATAATCTGTACCAGTACCCAATACCACCGCTTTATTTATAGTAAGACGACCCGCTGAAAACAAAAATAAGTTAACAGCGTATGAAATCATAGTAAGCCCAAGTACAACAGGAAACGTACGAGCTCTTAGCAGTAAAAATATACCGCAACTGACCAATACTCCAACGCAAGATGCGTACAATAATTCCATTAAATATTTACCTCTTTTTTCTGGGTATCTGCTGTCATATTACCTAAGCTTGCTAAAATCATTAACGTAGCACCTACCACGGTTAAGTAAACACCTAGGTCAAATACAATGGCACTGGCAAGCTCTGTTTTACCTATAAATGGAATATCAAAATAATCAAACCATGTGGTTAAAAATGGCTTATCAAAGAACCAACTTCCTACCCCAGTAAATAGTGCGATACCAATACCTGACGCAATAATTTTTCGATAGTTAACACCAAAACGTTCGCTGATCCACGCCGAACCATGTGCCATATATTGTAAAATAAAGGCAATAGACGTCACCAAGCCTGCTATAAAGCCACCGCCCGGAAGGTTGTGCCCACGTAAGAAAATATAAGCCGATACCAACAATGCAAGTGGTAATAAGCTGTGTGAAATACTGGCTAACAAAATAGGATGGCGCTCTCGTGCCCAAGGTCTACCCTCTCCATCACTGGCTGGCATAAATAGTGGGATTCTCGAAAGTACTTTAAATATACCCAGTGCAGCAATACCTAAAACGGTAATTTCTCCAAGCGTATCAAAGCCCCTAAAATCAACCAAAATAACGTTTACCACATTGGTACCACCACCGCCTGTTTTAGCGTTAGCAATAAAGAAGTCAGAAATTGAATCAAGTGGGCGAGTAAGCAATGCATAGCAAATACTTGCAATAACAACACCTAATGTTGAGGCAATGCCTAAGTCGCGCAATACACGTAATGAACTTGACTCTTTTGGGGTATGTTGCGGCAAAAAGAATAGTGCCAACATAAGTAAAATAACGGTAGCAACTTCTACTGTTAATTGAGTAAGGGCTAAATCTGGGGCCGAAAAACGTGTAAACGCCACCGATACCATTAACCCCACTATTGAAATCATTAGCAGCGCGACGACTCGCGAACGATGCCAAATAACGGTAGCTATTGCACCTATTATTAATAAACCTGCGCCAATTGCATTATGAACATCTACCGGTGTGCGCGGCATAGTACCTGCAAGTTCTCGCATTTCAAATAATGGCCAACCTGCACACAGTAATACAACGCCTAACATAATAACTAAGTAACGTTGTAGAGAGCCATTTTCAATGTGACTGATTCTTGATTGGCACCACGCGACCATCGATAAAACAGCGCGCTCAAAGGTTTTTTTAGCATTGAGTGGCGGTAACGAAGCTTGGAACTGAAATAAATATCGACGATTAATATAAATAAACAAACCGCCTGCCACAGCCATGGCACTCATCAGTAGCGGTAAGTTAAAGCCATGCCATAAAGCCACTACATAATCGGGCATTGCTTTGCCTAATACAGCTGAAGATGCTGAAGATAAAATACCGCCGACGATAAAGTGCGGGAACATACCCACAAGCAAACAAATTACAACAAGGATTTCTATCGGTACACGCATGTAACGCGGAGGTTCATGAGGAGTACGCGGTAAATCAATTGGGTCGCCATTAAAAAACACATCATGGATAAAGCGCGCAGAATACGCGACCGAAAATGCACCCGCAATCGTAGCCAATACCGGTATTAACCATGACATAGAGCCCAACACTTGCTGATGTAATGTTTCTGCAAAAAACATTTCTTTAGATAAAAAGCCGTTAAGTAAAGGCACACCTGCCATTGATGCAGCCGCGACCATTGCAAGTGTGGCCGTATAAGGTAAAAATCGCCACATACCGTTAAGTTTGCGCATGTCTCGGGTGCCTGTTTCATGGTCAATAATACCCACAGCCATAAATAGCGACGCTTTAAAGGTTGCATGGTTAATTATATGAAAAATAGCGGCAACAGTCGCAAGCTCAGTATCAAGCCCTAATAATAGCGTTATTAAACCTAAGTGACTTATTGTTGAATAGGCTAGCAGCCCTTTTAAATCGTGTTTAAATAAGGCTATATAAGCACCAAACAACAATGTAGCTAAACCCGTTAATCCAACAAGAATAAACCACGTATCGGTGCCTGCTAGTGCAGGATAAAAGCGCGCTAATAAAAATATACCGGCTTTTACCATAGTCGCAGAGTGTAAATACGCACTCACTGGCGTAGGTGCTGCCATTGCATGTGGTAGCCAAAAGTGGAACGGAAATTGTGCCGACTTTGTAAACGCACCGAGTAATACAAGTACCAAGGCAAGTTCGTATAAATCGTGAGATTGAATTATTGCTTTGCTTGCTAAAATTACATCTAAGTCGTAACTACCAACAATATCACCTAGGAGCATCAAGCCTGCAAGTAATGCTAAGCCGCCTGCCCCGGTAACCGCCAGAGCCATACGCGCGCCCTTGCGTGCTTCTGACTTATGCCACCAAAAACTAATTAATAAAAATGAGCTGATGCTAGTTAATTCCCAAAACAACCAAAGTTGAATTACGTTGTTAGACATAACAATGCCGAGCATTGCGGTCATAAACAACATTAAATAACTATATAACTTAGCCATTGAGTCGTTAGCACTGAGGTAGTAACGCGTGTAGAGGATGACAAGCAAGCCTATGCCTAAAATCATAAACATAAACAATAAACTGAGGCCATCTAAGCGCAAGGATAAATCGAGCCCTAATGACGGGATCCATGATAAAGAGTAACGAATGGTTTCGCCCGCTAAAACTGCAGGTGCATGGTATAAAGTAATACCCAAAGCAATCAAAGAAGCAACAGCCGTTAGGCCTGCGCTTTGATTACGAGATAACTTACCGGTGCATGCAGAAATAACACTGCCAATTAAGGATAACAAGGGTATCCAGAGCAAAGTCATAGTGTAGGGCCTTTTATAATTATAAGTTTATCAGGGCATCCCTATTTTGGTAACTAGGGGATGCTTTTACTGCCTGTTTTTAAACGACATTAATGACTATAGTTATACTGAAAAACACTGATTTTGTCTATAAAAAGCGACTCCACATGGCTGATTTTCATACAACTTCAAACATTTTATTTAGCTCATAAGAACAATTAATTAATACTGATAACACTTAATTTAGTGTAGCCTTATTTGCAAATATAAGCGCGCTGGGGTGACGATAAGGATTACCATTGGTCATATCTAAATGCTTCAACCAAAGCTCCCTATACTGCACCGAGAGCCCTAGCTGCTGATACTGCATAATAGACCACTTTTCACTAGGCTTATAAGCAATACCACCTAGCTGACAACTCTTTGCTCTGTGCCAATCTGCTGGCGGCGACTCACCATGGGAAATAAATAAGTTAGGTGCAACAAAACCACTTTGTGCACACAGCCATGCTTGCTTAGTTTTAGGTAATGCATATTCATCTTCAAAACCGTTAAAGTGCATTAGCTCATGCAAAAACACACTGTAATTTGCTTTTGAGTTTATTAACATTGTTCCCTTAGTAACATTAGCCGTTCCCTCTTTGGGCATCATCACTATAAAATCAAAACCTTCCGGTAGCTGATCATTGAGTTTAGATGATTGCCAATCACATTTTGCTACCTGATTAACATTACTTTTGCACTCAAGCATACCTGCAACGTAAACTGGTTTTGAAAAGCAAAAAATATTTTCGCGAGGCTCTGGTTGTTTATTATAAGCATTAATAAACCCAGTAAGTTTATATAAGCCACTACGGTGGTCGCTCATAGTCAACACGTAGAACATACATTGCGCATTAGGCTTACTTATATTTTTTAAAGATGAAAAACCAAGATCATGAATAAACGCGGTAGATATTTTACTCTGTGGTGTTTTTAATTGTAGTTTCAGATGGTTTAGCACATCCCCTGCTGGTAATTTATTTTTACTAGCAAGTAGTTTTAGATCGCTCCAACGTGATTGTTCAAGCAACTTTGCTGCTAATATTTTACGCTCTGAAATTGTTAACTCATTTATACCTGAGAGCCAAAATTGTTTTGCAGTATCACTCTGATCTTTTTTAATAAGCCTTAGAGAATACATATATTGTGCTGAAGAAATTTGATTGCGAGCGAGTACAGCTAAAGAGGTATTTGGTAACTGCTCTAAATGAGCTGAGAAATAAACGGATGAATTCCAGTAACTTTGTAGCACATTGGCTTTTGCATTTAAAACATGCCAAAAGCCAATAGCGCCAAGATGATTACTCGAGCCTGTAATTAACAAACAACAAAGTAATACACCTACTAATTTAAAACGCTTAACTTGCGTCAACACCTTCCATCAACTCAAGTTCTAAACGCGCATATTTGTATTCAATAAACTCGTGCACGTTAGTCGCAAGCGCAAGCCTAAAATAATCGGATGCTAAATACAGTTCACCCGCTGCTTGATGCATTTTAGCTAGGTAAAAGTAAGCTTCACATAAACGCTGCGCATATTCTTGCTCAGTTCTAACACCATCACTAATGCCTGATAAAAACGCATGCTCAGTCATATCGCCCGTATAAAGAGAGATTAACTGATACGCCCATTGCGATTCATCAAGTGCCGTTGCATTCGTTTTAAGTGACTCAATTGCTGCTACTTTATCTTCTTGTGCACTTGCTAAATAAACCCATAAAACGCGGTATGGATCATTTGGAGAGCGCGCTAAAAATTCATCAAAGTCGTTTTTAGCAAGGCTTGGTCTATCACCGTAATAAAGGGCTATACCTCTATTTAAATAAGCATATTCATGCTCTTCATCAAGCTCTAGTGCTGAATCAAAAAACTCATAGGCTTTTTCGAACTGCTGCATTAGCGTGTGTTGAATACCCAAAAAATTATACACTTCGGCTAAGTCAGGTTTGAGTTTTACTGCACGATTAAAATCAATACGCGAAAGAGTAGTCATACCTAGGCTATCAAAAAGTACACCACGGTCGTAATAAAGCTTAGCTTGTTGTTCTTCACTCAAGTCAGCTCTGTTTAATAATTCAGAGTAACGAGCAATAGCAATTTCACTTCTAAAGTCAGAAGCTAACGGTGCTGTAAAAGGCACATTAACAATCGGGGTTGGTTCTGATTCTGTTGTAGTTTGACAAGCGCTTAAAGACAAAATAGCAAAAGATGCCAAAGCTAAATGTTTGAGTATCATTAAAATCCTTAATACCAAGATATATCGCGATTAATATAAGACAGACCTTGTCTAATAAGGTTTCATTAAAGCATAAAAAAAGGGGCTAAACAGCCCCTTTTTTACTATCTAGCTAATATAACTAGATTAATAAGTTAGCAATTACGCGTCAGTTGGCGCGTCAGCTGCAGGTGCTGCTGATTCCATTGCTTCTTTAATACTTAGACGTACACGGCCTTGGCGATCTACTTCTAGTACTTTAACTTTAACTTCTTGACCTTCAGAAAGGTGATCAGCAACGTTGTTAACGCGCTCAGTACTAATTTGAGAAATATGTACTAGACCATCTTTACCAGGAAGAATGTTTACAAACGCACCAAAATCTACGATACGTACAACTTTACCTTCGTAGATAGTACCTACTTCAAGCTCAGCTGTTAATTGCTCAATACGGCTAATTGCATTAGCTGCACTTTCGCCATCTGTAGCGGCAATCTTAATTGTACCGTCATCACCGATTTCAATCGTTGTACCAGTTTCTTCAGTAAGCTGACGAATAGTTGCGCCACCTTTACCGATAACTTCAGCGATTTTCTTCTGTGGGATCTTCATTGTGTAGATACGAGGAGCAAACATTGATAGCTCTTCAGAAGGAGCAGAAATCGCTTCGTCCATCACTTCTAAGATATGTAAACGTGCAGCTTTTGCTTGTTTAAGCGCAATTTGCATGATTTCTTGAGTGATACCTTCGATTTTGATATCCATTTGAAGTGCTGTAATACCAGCAGCAGTACCGGCAACTTTAAAGTCCATGTCACCTAAGTGATCTTCATCACCTAAGATGTCAGAAAGAACAACGAATTTATCGTCTTCTTTAACTAGACCCATTGCGATACCCGCAACAGACGCTTTAATTGGAACGCCAGCATTCATAAGTGCAAGTGAAGTACCACACACAGAAGCCATTGAAGATGAACCGTTTGATTCAGTAATTTCAGATACTACACGGATTGAATATGGGAATTCAGTCAGTGTTGGCATTACAGCAGCAATACCACGCTTAGCAAGGTTACCATGGCCGATTTCACGACGCTTAGGAGAACCAACAAAACCAGTTTCACCTACACAGAATGGAGGGAAGTTGTAGTTAAGCATAAAGTGGTTTTTATGAGTACCCGTTAAATCGTCGATTAACTGTGAATCACGTTCTGTACCAAGTGTAGCTGTTACTAACGCTTGAGTTTCGCCACGAGTAAAGATAGCAGAACCGTGAGTACGCGGTAATACGCCAGTCATTACGTCTAGTGCACGAATCATATCTGGTTCACGACCATCAATACGTTTTTCGCCAGAAGCTATACGGCCACGAACGATTTTCTTCTCAAGTGAACCGAATATTTTACCAATTTCTTGCTTATCTAAAGACTCGCCTTCAGCAAGTTCAGCTGTTAATACTGTAACAACTTCATCTTTAGCTACGCCAAGTGCTTCTTTACGCGCTACTTTATCAGTAATTAAGTAAGCTGCGCCTACTTTATCAGCGGCAATTGCTGCTACTTTATCTTCAAGTGCAACGTTTTTAGCTGGTGCAGTCCAATCCCAAGTAGGCTTGCCTGCTTCTGCTTTAAATTCTTCAATTGCAGTGATGATCGCTTGAGATTGCTCATGACCATATACAACAGCGCCAAGCATTACGTCTTCTGCAAGTACGTTAGCTTCTGATTCAACCATAAGTACAGCTTTATCAGTACCGGCTACCACTAAATCAAGTTGGCTTTCTTCAAGCTCTTTTAATGTAGGGTTAAGTACGTATTCGCCGTTGATGTAACCAACGCGAGATGCACCAATTGGACCACTGAACGGGATACCAGAGATAGCAAGTGCTGCTGAAGTACCGATCATCGCAACCATATCAGGTTGGATTTCAGGGTTAACAGAAACAACAGTAGCAATAACTTGTACTTCGTTTACAAAACCGCTTGGGAAAAGTGGACGAATTGGACGGTCAATAAGACGTGCAATAAGTGTTTCGCCATCGTTAGGACGACCTTCACGCTTTAAGAAACCACCTGGGATACGACCAGCAGCGTACATACGCTCTTGGTAGTTAACTGTTAGTGGGAAAAAGTCTTGGCCAGGTTGTGCTTCACGCTTACCAACAACAGTTACTAAAACTGAAGTGTCGCCAATGCTTGCAAGTACAGCGCCGTCAGCTTGACGAGCGATTGCACCAGTTTCTAGAGTCACTGTATGTTGACCTAGTTTGAATTCTTTAATAATTGCTTGCACTTAAAATATTCCTTAAATGTATTCTAATAAGTTGCCATCAAAGTACCAATTACAGTACATAATTGTATTTATTTTAAAATCAATTAAGTACTACAATTGGCGATGACGTAAATAACCAAGCTAAACCTTTTTAGCTTGGAGCATAGTATATACCAAAGCACCGTTAAAATGCGAGCTTAGCCGACAGATAAACAAGGCTGTAAATACGTATTTAAAATCATTTTTAACTTAGTAAATAGTGGGGGTTTTATTTTAAAATTCAAGGAGTTTAAAATTGCTTTGTGCAGTAAGTGAGGAATTTAAGGCACAAAAAAAGGAGCTAAAAAGCTCCTTTTTCTATAATCTAGTTCTTAGCGACGTAGGCCAAGTTCTTTGATTAACGCAGTATAACTAGTGATGTCTTTACCTTTAAGGTAATCAAGTAGTTTACGGCGAGTGCTTACTTTACGAAGCAGACCACGACGTGAGTGGAAGTCATGCTTGTGATCAGCAAAGTGACCTTGAAGCTTGTTGATATCATAAGTAAGTAATGCTACTTGTACTTCTGATGAACCTGTATCGCCTTCTGCACGTGCAAATTTAGCAATGATATCGATTTTTTCTTGATTGCTTAGTGACATAGTAACTCCAAAAATTAAATTTAAAAGGTGTCTTAGCCGATCACTAATTCAGCCAAAACGATTAAGCGGGCGTATTCTACCAACTGTGGGAATAACTACAAGTTAATTATCCCCATCTACAACTAATAAGCCACGGTTAGGCACATTAGTTGCTTATTCAGGCTTTACGTAATCGTCTTGTTGACTAGCAAGACCGCGTTTAACCTTTAAATGACCGTTTGAGTTACGCTCACCAGTACCAATAAACACACCATCTGCAACTACTTTAATAGCTCCATCAGGTAAAGTGATTGGTAATTCTACAGCTTGCCCGTGACTAAAAATTCCCCCTTGTTCTTTTGTAATTTCAACAACGGGTAAATCAGTTAAAGCAGTATCAATTGGTAGCAATAGCGAGTCTAAATAAGTTGAAGGCGCGAGCTCTTCTTCTTTCGCTTTAGCAAGCAGCGCTTCAATCTCATCAAGCGATACCATTTTATCTGCCGGATACTGACCAACAGCGGTTCTGTGAAGCATAATAACGTGTGCGCCACAGCCTAGGTTTTCGCCTAAATCATCAACGATTGTACGAATGTAGGTCCCTTTAGATACATGGGCCGTCATTTGTAATACGTTACTTTGTTCATCAAATTCATCAAACGATAAGCTAAACACGTTTATTTTTCTGCATTTACGAGGCACTTCAATACCTTCGCGCGCATACTTATATAACGGTCTACCTTGGTACTTAAGTGCCGAGTACATTGACGGATATTGATCAGACTCACCAACAAAAGCAGCTATTTCTTTTGTTAGCTGTTCGCGCGTTACGTTCACATCTTTAGTGCTAACAATTTCGCCATCAGAATCTGATGTTGTTGTACGTTCACCCAGCTGTGCACGAACGATATAGGTTTTATCTGTATCGAGTAAAAACTGCGTAAACTTAGTCGCTTCACCAAAACAAATTGGCAGCATACCTGTAGCAAGTGGATCTAAAGCACCTGTGTGCCCAGCTTTTTGCGCAAAATAAACACTTTTTGCTTGCTGTAATGCTTTATTTGATGAAATGCCTTCAGGTTTGTTTAACAACAAAATACCGTCAACTGCACGGCCTTTACTGCGCTTTGCCATCTGTATCAGTGCCTTCTTCGCTATCTGTATCGTCTACGTGATCATTACCTTCTTCGCTATCTGAAACATCAGCAGCATCAACACTTTCTACGTCTTCATCTACATGCTTTGCGTTATCTTCGCGGATAATAGAATCCACTAAGTTAGAAATACGCATACCTTCCATTAATGAGTTATCAACTACAAACTTTAACTCAGGCATTATACGTGCACGAATACGCTTACCAAGTAACGAGCGAATATAGCCCGTTGCTTCATTAAGTACTTTTGCGCTTTGCTTTGCTGCGTCTTCATCTTGTGTGTTAAACACCGTGATGAAAATTTTGGCATAAGATAAATCGCGCGATACTTCTACCGCTGACACTGTCACCATACCTAAGCGTGGATCTTTAATTTCGCGTTGTAAAATTACAGCTATTTCTTTCTGAATTTGCTGTGCAACACGATCAGTGCGAGAAAATTCTCTCATTATACTTGTCCTAAAATAATAACTTATTGAATTTTAATAATAAGTTAACTAAATAATGGATATGCAAATGGGGGCTAAGCCCCCATTTAAAATCTTAGCGTAGAGCGTGTAGAACGTTCGGGCGTTAACCTTAAGCGTTCAATACACCCTAGTAACAATTATAGAGTACGTTGTACTTCAACTGTTTCAAATACTTCGATTTGGTCACCAACACGTACGTCATTGTAGTTTTTAACGCCGATACCACATTCCATGCCGTTACGAACATCAGCAACATCGTCTTTAAAGCGACGAAGTGATTCAAGTTCACCTTCATAGATAACCACGTTTTCACGTAGTACACGGATTGGAGCGCTACGTTTAATAACACCTTCAGTAACCATACAACCAGCGATAGCGCCAATTTTTGGAGACTTGAATACGTCACGAACTTGAGCAAGACCAATGATCTCTTGTTTAAACTCTGGCGCTAGCATACCTGACATGGCTTGCTTAACTTCTTCGATTAAGGCATAAATTACGCTGTAATAACGAAGGTCTAAGTTTTCAGTATCAATCACTTTACGAGCAGAAGCATCAGCACGAACGTTAAAGCCAACTACAATTGCGTTAGACGCTGCAGCTAGTGTTGCATCAGTTTCGGTAATACCACCAACACCTGAACCAACAATCTTCACTTTTACTTCATCAGTAGAAAGTTTAGTTAGTGAATCAGAGATTGCTTCGATAGAACCTTGAACGTCAGCTTTAAGTACCACGTTAACTTCAGAAACATCGCCTTCAGTCATGTTAGTAAACATGTTTTCAAGCTTAGCTTTTTGTTGACGTGCTAGTTTAACATCGCGGAACTTACCTTGACGGTATAAAGCAACTTCACGCGCTTTACGTTCATCTTTAACTACAGTCGCTTCGTCGCCCGCAGCTGGAATACCAGAAAGACCTAAAATCTCAACTGGAATAGATGGACCAGCAGACTTAATGTCTTTACCGTTTTCATCGCGCATTGCACGAACACGGCCATACTCAAGACCACATAATACAATGTCACCTTGGTTAAGCGTACCAGATTGAACAAGTACTGATGCTACTGGACCACGGCCTTTATCAAGACGGGATTCAATAACAACACCAGCCGCCATACCTACAGTAGGTGCCGAAAGCTCTAAAAGCTCAGATTGGTTCAATACTGCTTCAAGAAGGTCGTCAATACCTAAGCCAGTTTTAGCTGAGATATGAACGTACTGCGTATCGCCGCCCCATTCTTCTGGAATAACGTCTAGTACAGCAAGTTCGTTTTTAACACGATCTGGATCTGCGCCTTCTTTATCCATTTTGTTTACAGCAATAATTAAAGGAACGCCAGCTGCACGAGCATGCTGTACCGCTTCTTTAGTTTGTGGCATAACACCATCATCTGCTGCAACCACTAGGATTACGATATCAGTCGCTTTAGCACCACGAGCACGCATTGATGTAAATGCAGCATGTCCTGGTGTATCTAAGAACGTGATCATGTGACCGTTCACGTCAACATGGTATGCACCAATATGCTGTGTAATACCACCGGCTTCGCCAGAAGCAACCTTCGCAGAACGAATGTAATCAAGAGTAGATGTTTTACCATGGTCAACGTGACCCATTACAGTTACTACTGGAGCACGAGGCTCTGACTTACCATCTTCATGGCGGTCATTAAGTACTGTTTGCTCTAATTCGTTTTCTTTAACAATGATAACTTTGTGACCCATTTCTTCTGCAACTAGTTGTGCAGCTTCTTGGTCAATCACTTGGTTAATAGTAACCATGTCACCCATTTTCATCATTGTTTTAACAACTTCAGCGCCTTTAACGGCCATGCGTGATGCAAGCTCGGCTACTGTAATTGTTTCGCTAATACGCACTTCATTTTTAACATCAACAGTTGGTTTTTGGAAACCATGTTGTAATGATGCTGGCGCTTTTAGCTTAGACTTATTACGGCCTCTTGACGCTGCAAATTTATCTTTTGCTGGCGCTTTTTTCTTTTTCTTAGCACGGCGTGTACCTTGCTCATCACGAGCATCGGCAACATCTTCTGCTTCACGTGCATAAGTAGAAGTCGTAAGGTGGTGATCCGCTGTTTCTTCGCGTTTCTTACGTTCTTCTTCTTCTTTCTTCCAGCGTGCTGAGTTTTCTTCAGCTAGCTTTCTTGCTTCTTCTGCTTGACGTTTCGCTTCTTCTTCAGCTTTCTTCAATGCGGCCTCTTCTGCTTCTTTTTGCAGACGCTCAGCTTCTATGCGATCTTTCTCAGACTTAGCACTTTGCTCTGGGGTCATCTGCTTTTGTTTCGCTTTACGCTCTGCATCAGCTTTGCGTTTAGCTTCTTCTTTGGCTTTACGGTCAGCGTCTTCTTTCGCTTTGCGTTCTGCCTCTTGTTTCGCTTTTAATTCTGCGGCTTCTTGGTCAGCTTTTTGCTGCTCTTCAAGGCGCACTTTTTCTTCAGCAGCTAAGCGAGCTTGCTCTTGCTCTTGTTCCATTGCGCTTTTCTTCACGTAAGTACGTGTTTTGCGAACTTCAACTTGAACATCTTTTGCTTTACCCGTAGAGCCGGTCACACTTAGCGTGCTTTTGCTCTTACGTTGTAAAGTCATGCGCGCAGGGCCATCTGAACCTGTACCGCCATGATGCTTACTTAAATGATCAAGTAACGTTGCTTTTTCAGCTTCTGTTACATTATCAGTTGCTTGCTTAGTGATACCTGCTTGTGAAAACTGCTGTAGCAATTTATCAACAGTCGTACCTATATCGCCGGCTAGTTTTTCAACATTTACTTCTGCCATAGTGTGTAATACCTCCGTTAATAAATTACTCGTCTGCAAACCAACAAATGTTTCGTGCAGCCATAATCAGTTCACCCGCTTTTTCAGATGAAACTTCTGTGATATCAACTAATTCGTCAATACCTTGTTCTGCCAAGTCTTCAAGTGTAACAACACCCTTGCTTGCCATCACAAATGCTAAGTGACGCTCTAAGCCTTCAAGCGCAAGTAAGTCTTCAGCTGGCTCTGCGCCATCTAAGCTTTCTTCCGTTTTAAGTGCTTTAGTTGTCAATGCATCTTTTGCGCGTGAACGCAGTAAATCTACAGTCTCTTCATCAAGACCATCAATTTCTAAAAATTCAGACGCTGGTACATACGCCACTTCTTCAAGTGTCGAGAAACCTTCGTTAATAAGTAATGATGCAAACTCATCATCAATTTCTAAATTTTCAGTGAATAAGTTAAGTAACTTATCAGATTCAGCTTCATTTTTAGTACGCATGTCTTCAACAGTCATTACGTTTAGTTCCCAGCCAGTTAACTGGCTTGCTAAACGAACGTTTTGACCATTACGACCAATTGCTTGCGCTAGGTTATCTGCTTCTACAGCGATATCCATTGAGTGAGTGTCTTCATCCATTACGATTGAAGCAACTTCTGCTGGCGCCATTGCGTTAATAACAAATTGTGCTGGGTTGTCATCGTAAAGTACGATATCAACACGCTCACCGCCAAGTTCTGACGATACAGCCTGAACTCGTGCGCCACGCATACCAACACATGCACCAATTGGGTCAATGCGTTTGTCGTTAGATTTAACAGCAATTTTAGCGCGTGAACCTGGATCACGTGCTGCGGCACGTAACTCAATCATCTCTTCGCCGATTTCTGGCACCTCAATGCGGAATAATTCCATTAGCATTTCAGGTTTAGAGCGCGTTACAAATAATTGTGCACCGCGTGCTTCAGGCTTAACTTCATATAAAAGGCCACGAATACGGTCACCCGGGCGGAAGTTTTCACGTGGTAACATGTCATCACGGTAAATTACTGCTTCTGCGTTATTGCCTAAATCAAGAACAATAGAGTCACGCGTTGCTTTTTTAACTACACCTGTTACTAACTCGCCTACTTGATCTTTGTATGCATCAACAACTAAAGCACGCTCAGCTTCACGTACTTTTTGTACGATAACTTGCTTAGCCATTTGTGTTGTAATACGGTCAAATTTGATTGAGTCGATTTGTTCTTCAACATAATCACCCATTTGCAAATCAGGTTCTTCAACCTGTGCTGCTTCTAGAGTGATTTCGCTGTATGGATTCTCTAAAGAACCATCTTCTAATACAGCGGCAATCTGCCAACGACGGAACGTATCGTAATCACCGGTTTTACGGTCAATTGCTACACGTACTTCAATTTCGCCATCGTGTTTTTTCTTTGTCGCTGTCGCTAGAGCGAACTCTAGAGCTTCAAAAATCTTTTCTTTTGGAACCGCTTTCTCATTGGAAACGGCTTCAGCAACCAATAATATCTCTTTTGCCATGGGTAATGCCTCGCTTGCCCTATTCCTTCGCACTCGAATTTAAAACTTCGCGATTAAATTCGCACGTTCGATGTTACTAAGCATGATCAGATGCTCTTCACCATCGCTAGATAGTGTGATCATATCGTTGCTAACTGCTACTAAGTCGCCTTTAAAATTACGACGACCATCCTGTGGAAGTTTAGTACGCACGCGTACTTCCTCTCCTTGCGCCTGCTCGTAGTGATCTTGTTTGAATAATAGACGATCAACACCAGGAGACGACACTTCCAAATCATATTCATTTGTAATTGGGTCTTCGACGTCTAAAATCGCACTAATTTGGCGACTTGCATCCGCACAGTTATCAACTGAGATCCCATCCTCATGAGCAATATATACTCTTAAGGTAGAATGGCGACCCGCTTGCACAAATTCAAGACCATGCAACTCAAAGCCTAACATTTCTACCGCAGGCGTTAACATGGTTACTAAATCTTGTTCAAGTTTTGTCACGAAAATCCTCCATACAAACAAAAAAAGGGCTTATAGCCCTAAAATACTAAGTTTAAATTTTAATTTGATGACAATTGCCACAAATCGTAAGGTGCAGATACAACAACGCCCCGAACCAAGCGGGGCGTCACACCAATAAAGCATAAAACTGTGTGGCCTAGGGCCAAGCTTGGTTGCGAGTCAGTAAACTGACCTAATTAAACTACATAGCCTAAAACGCAAAACGCGCATTACTTAGAATGCGCGATATAAATTAGTAAGGTAATACTTACTAGTAGAATTGGTTGCGGGAGCCGGATTTGAACCGACGACCTTCGGGTTATGAGCCCGACGAGCTACCAGACTGCTCCATCCCGCGCCAATAGATATCAAACCTTAAATTTAATATCGCTGTTAGCTGTTTTACAACATACTAAACAATGGCCGCTATTATAAGGATGTGTGGGGTAATTAGCAACTATAATACGCAATTAGTTTATAAAATTTCCAATGCGTCAAGATGCTAATTTAATGTATACGTAAGTAACATAAGTAATCAGTCAACTTTATAAAATATTCATATTTAAGTCATAAAATATAATCACTTATTACATTGAACGAAAATCAAACAAACCAAATTTGAATAACTTTAATACGCTTAAAATATGTTTCAAATGCTTACTGTTTACTAGAAAATAAATTGATATAACTAAAACCCATACTTTAACACTAAAAAAACGTGCAGAATTTCAACTGCCCGCTATAATCAATTTTATCCTACTTAATAATAATAGTTATTACTCACTGCAGCGAGATAGAAATGAAGCAACAACAATCAGCATTGTTAAATAACTTAACAATTATTAAGCCAAATTTTCATGCGTTTACGGCTCGATTTCATAGCAAATTGGCTAAATCTAGTATTGAGATGAATTATCCAACGGCCTTGCAGTTTAACGAAAAGAGTTTCACCCTCTTTTGTGTGTTAGAGCGAATTGTTAAGCATTTAGATAAACCAGCATCGGTAGCTCCTTTTTTAACACATCATTTAATGTACCTAAAAAAAAGCAGTGCTACACAAAGTGACATTGCACTTTTATCTGACGCGTTTTACGAAACCCTTAAGGAACATCTTGGTAGGCACTTTACTCCTGAGAGCCAGTTCGCTTGGAAAAAAGCCCTTAGATATTTTGAAAATTTTGCCAGTAGTACTCTATTTGATGTGTCTAATGTCATTTCGTTACAGCAAAGAATACAACAAAAGCAAAGTAATAAAATTTAGATATACAATTTTTAGGGGTGGCGACTTAACTTACTTAACTTCCCCCTTAATTAAACTCATTTGAACACCATGGTCTAACACGCCTTTATTGCCTTGATAATCGGTTAAGCCTTTTTGCTCTATTCACCCGTAGTTAAATAGTAAAACGATCCTTTAATTAAATATATCCGTATAAAAAAATTTGGCTTTACTATGACTCATCACAAAACACTCAGACTAATACTAGGCGATCAGCTGAATCCATCTCATTCATGGTACAAGCAAAAAGACGACGATACGCTTTATCTGATTGCAGAGCTAAAACAAGAAACTGACTACGTCAAACATCACGTTCAAAAACTGTGTGCATTTTTTAATGCCATGGAAAACTTTGCTAACGCATTAAAAACGGCAGGTTTTAATGTTTTGCATTTAACACTTGATGATACCGTTGATGACAAAAACCTAATTGAATTACTTAAGCGAATCGCCAGTAAATACCAGTGCGATACTATTGAATACCAATACCCTGATGAGTTTAGGCTTAAATCTCAATTAGCTCAGTTTGAAAGTGAAAGTTCGTTTAATGTGATTGCCACAGACACAGAACATTTTTTATTACCGTTCACCGATATAAAAACGCGCTTTACAAAAAACAAGCATGTAACAATGGAACACTTTTATCGTGCTATGCGTAAACAATTTAATATATTAATTGATGATGAAAAGCCAACAGGTGGCAAATGGAATTTTGATAGTAATAATCGTAATAAGTTTTCTAAAACCGACTTAGCAAATATCCCAAAACCAAAACTATTAAATAATGATGTAAGTAGTATTATTGCCCGCTTAGATATGCATAGTGTAGCTTACTTGGGTGAGCTAGATGGGCAAATATTGCAATGGTCAACAACGCGTAAACAGGCAATTGAAGTACTCGAATACTTTTGTGAACACTTACTTAGTCGCTTTGGTCACTTTCAAGATGCTATGACAGATCAAAGTAAAAATAATACCAGCCTGTACCATAGCCGTTTATCGTTTGCCTTAAATGCCAAAATACTCCATCCATTGTATGTAATTAAACGTGTAATAAAAGAATACGAACAAAGACCTGATGAGATATCACTCTCGCAAGTAGAAGGATTTACTAGACAAATACTGGGCTGGAGAGAGTATGTTCGTGCTATTTACTTGGTAAATATGCCTGATTACGCAACTAAAAACCAACTACAAGCTAAAAATAAATTACCATCTTATTTTTGGGACAGTTCTACTAAAATGAATTGCCTTAGCCACTCGCTTAAGCAAAGCCTTGAGACTGCTTATGCTCATCATATTCAGCGATTAATGGTTATTGGTAATTTTTGTATGCTCACGGGAATCAATCCTGATGAAGTGGATGAATGGTATTTAGGTGTTTACATAGACGCTATTGAATGGGTAGAAATGCCCAACACCCGTGGTATGAGTCAGTTTGCCGATGATGGAATAATTGCAACAAAGCCTTATGCAGCAAGTGGTAACTACATTAATAAAATGAGCGATTACTGCAAAAGCTGTCAGTACGATGTTAAACAAAAAGTAGGTGATAAAGCTTGCCCGCTCAATAGCTTGTATTGGCATTTTATGGATAGACACAGAGATAAGCTAGAAAAGAACCCACGCATTGGTATGGTTTATAGAAACTGGGATAAACAAGATAAAGCACTTCAAGAACAAACGCTGCAACAAGCAACCTACTACCTTGATAATTTAGAAGCCCTTTAAACAAAAAAACCGCCTCATATGAGGCGGTTAAATAATCAGGGGGAACTAATGTTAAATAAGTTTACTTACCTTCTAGTAAGTTACCACTACCAATTTCTATTTTTCGTGGTTTAAGTGCTTCTGGAATTTCACGCTGTAGCTCTATGCTTAGCAAGCCGTTAGCTAAATCTGCACCAAGTACTTTTACATGATCTCCAAGCTGGAATTTTCGTTCAAAATTGCGCTCTGCTATACCTTGATGAATAAACTTTCGTTCGTTACTTTCATCTTTGTTAGCTTTAATACCTGCAACTTTTAATGTGTTGTTTTCTGACTCAATGGTCAATTCACTATCGCTAAAACCAGCTACGGCCATAGTGATTCTGTATTTGTCTTTATCAAGCGCTTCTATATTGTAAGGAGGAAAACTCGGCTGCTTGTCTGTACTTGCTGCCGCATCCATAAGTGATGCTAAATGTTCGAAGCCGATAAATGAACGATAAAGTGGTGATAAGTCTACTGTACGCATAATAATATCCTCATATTTAAGCGATATTTTGCATGTGCTTTTCCATTGAACAAGCTCAAGCAAAGTTTAATTAATAATATAAATTTCAATTGTTTAAGTTTAATTTAGGACCCATCAGGCGTCCTACTTAACTATATATGGACGGTAAAATTGTTTTCAAGAGATTAATTTAAAAAAATTAAAAATAAATAAAAAAGGCACTAAAAAGTTAACACCACTCGTTTAAGAACA